>CASDWR010000252.1 GCA_949284665.1 uncultured Rikenellaceae bacterium
CTTTCATCTGTAAGACAATCTCTTGATCCATTACACGCCGCTGAAAGAGCTGAATCCGCCATCGATTGGGAGAACAACCCCGGTAATAAAGCTGGCGGCATCGGAACAGAGGAACTGTACGGCGCCGTTCAATTCGGTGATATCGCCGAAACGTCCCATCGGGGTTTTGGCAAGGACCTTTTTGCTACGCTCCGTCAGAGATCCGTCCGGATTGATAAGCACAGCCCGGTTCTGGTCTCCGATAAAGAAACCGGGGGCAATTGCATTCACCCGAATGCCTTCGCCGAACTTCATGGCCATTTCCATTGCCATCCATTGCGTGAAGCTGATAATTCCGGTTTTAGCCACCGAATAACCGGGTACACGCGTAATGGCCGAATAAGCCGCCATCGAAGAGATATTGATAATTGCCCCCTTTTTCTGGCGAGCCATCACTTTTCCGAAAGCGAGCGAAGGATAGACCGTTCCGTTCAGATTCAAATCCGTCACTTTTTTCCAGTCCTCGACTTTCATATCGAAAACGGTCTGTTCGGGAGTCAGGGTCGCACCCGGCAAATTGCCGCCGGCTACATTGATCAGAATGTCGATCCTGCCCCATTTTTCCACGATCATGTCGGCCACTTTCTGAAGATTTTCCACATCGAGCACGTTGCCGATCAGACCAATAGCCTCACCCCCCATCGCTTTGAGTTCTTCGACGCGTTTGTCGAGTTGTTCCTGACGGATGTCGATTGCCACTACCTTCGCACCCTGTTCGATGAAGCTGCGTGCGATGTTGCCACCCAGCACGCCGCCGGCGCCCGTAATCACGGCCACCTTCCCCTGAATACTGAATTGTTCGTTCATGATTTTTTATTTTTTGTTACCTTATCGGTTTATCGTTTTCTTTGTTCGACAAAGGGCCATAGAGGTTGTTCCCGTATGGACGCCTTTATTTTTCGCAGTGTTCTACGGCAGCCATAACTCCCGACATTTCAGCCAGGGCTTTCATTCGTCCCAGGAAAGAGTATCCGGGGTTAAAGCCCGACTTGTCAAGATCGTCGAGCATAAGGGGGCCGTGGTCTACCCGCATCGGAATCCGTGAGTCGAACATGCCTGCCGCACGGCGGCGCTTCTCCTCGGCGAGGAAAATCCGTACCACATCGATCAATCCCGCACGACCGGCTAAATGGCTTGCCTCCACAAAATCTCCTCCAGGGAGGACATCCGTACTGCGCAAATGGACGAAATGGGTACGCGTCGCAAACCGCTCCGCCATGGCCGGAACATTATTGTGGGCACCCGAACTGAGCGACCCTGCGCAAAAAGTCAGGCCGTTTGCATGTTCGTCCACCGCATTCAGAATCCATTCGATATCTTCGGCAGAGGTTACGATACGGGGCAACCCGAGCACCTGACAGGGAGGGTCGTCGGGGTGTACGCACAAGTTCACACCGTATTCCGTTGCCACGGGCGTCACTTGTTCGAGGAAGAATTTCATGTTCTCTCTCAATGCGTTTTTGTCAATTCCCCCATAACGGGCAAGCAGTCCATTGAAAACAGCTACCGGATCGAGTTCCTTGCCACTGATATTTCCATTGATAAAACCCTGCGTTTTGACGATAATGGTATCAATAAGTTCGTCTATTTCCTTGCGCGTAATGGTTTTCTTAAGATCATGCACTTTTGCCAGTTCTTCTTCCGAATAATCTGCTTCCGCGCCTTTCCGATTCAATATACAACAGTCGAAATAAGCGAATCGAATCTTGTCGAAATAAAGCGTACAGGTTCCATCCGGGAGACGTCGGTGCAAATCGGTCCGAATCCAGTCGATAACGGGCATGAAGTTATAACAAACGGTATGGATTCCCGCTTGTCCGAGATTTTTCAGGGAAATTTTGTAATTCTCAATCAACTGGTCACGATCGGGTCCTCCGTATTTGATGCTTTCACTGACAGGCAGGCTTTCCACAACCGACCACCGCAGACCGGCCGATTCGATGAAGGCTTTATACTCGGCAATCTGTTCCGGCTGCCATACCTGCCCGTTCGGGATCCCATGCAATGCTGAAACGATCCCTTCCACGCCGATCTGTCGCAACATTTCCAATGTTATGATATCGTTACGACCGAACCATCTCCATGTTTTTTCCATAATGACACATTCGTTTTTTATCGTTATTACTTTTGTTCCGCATTAGCCATATCCGTTATGACGACCCCGCACAATAGAGAAACTGCCCGTTCACAACGAATAACAGAAACACGGACGATCCACTCGGGGTGCATCATCGTGAAATGCGATTTCCGTCCTGTGGATGGAAATTACGGGCATAAATCGACCATGCGCAAAGGTAAGACTTTTTTGCCTGTTTCGTTCGCTTTCCCGGAAATTTCTCAAAGAAAGATCGCAAAGCCCCTCCGTGATATCCGGGACGTGGTCACAAAACCATTGCGGCGGAAGATTGTGCGATTTAAACGAACTTCTGTACTATTTGTAAGTACACAAAGAGAATACTTTTGTTATATAATATAAAATTCCTGTCACGGGAAGACAAAAAACAGGAAAAACAACAATAAATCCCAAAAATACAACTAACTATGGAAAGAAAATCATTTTTAAGGAAATTGGCGACGGCCGTTTTCGTTTTGGGAATGCTCGCATGCACCAAAGAAAACGATGGCACAGTTTCCTTCAAGCCCGACACTGGAGACACAGGTTCAGAAACGACCGAGGATGTCCTTCCCACACCGCTGCCCGAAGAACTTTATTCTCCTTCCGAGAAACCGAAACTGTATAAGCCTATCATGGTAGAGGTTAGCACATCCAACACAAAAAAGGAGAATCGCAAATGGAAAGAGAATAAGACACGTATTTTACCTTATTTGTCCAACTTTACGCCCGATACGACAACCGCTCGTTACAAATCCATTACGAACAAGTGGGGGAGCAATACCCAGCTTCCGCAACGCACTGCCACAGGTCGTTTCCATGTGGAAAAGATCGGTGACCGTTGGTGGATTATCGATCCGGAGGGCTACATGCACTATAATCGCAGCGTAACTTCTGTACGGAAAGGCAGTTCGTCACGGAACGAAAGTTCATGGAACAACCGGTTCGGAAGCGACGCGAAATGGCTTGCCACTACACAAGCGGAACTCGCCGCAATCGGATTCCACGGATCAGCAGCATTCTGCACGGATACTTACGAGTTGATACAAACCCACAACAGGACTTATCCGAATGCGCCTATGACACTTGCGCCCTCTTTTGGATTTTTGAGCCAATTCCGCCAACAGCGTGGCCACGCCTATCCCGACGGGAACTCTTATACGGCTGCCGCCCTCGTATTTCATGACGATTGGGAAGATTTTTGTTTGAGTTACATCAAAAGTGCATTGAAACCTTACCTGAACGATCCCAACGTATTGGGATTCTTTTCAGACAACGAAATCGCCTTTGCCGGGAGCAGTTCGGGCAACGGGAGTGAAAACCATATCCTCACACGCTGTTTGAAAATTGCGGATCATACACATCCCGCCTATCTTGCAGCAGAAAAATTCGTACGGGAAGAGTTGGGTAAAGAGCCTACAGATCCCACTTATTGGGCAGAAAACTGCCAGTTTACCGGTGTGATCGCCGAAAAATACTACAAAGGTGTCAAAGAAGCGCTTAAACAGGTAGATCCCGGAATGATGTATCTCGGCACCCGCCTCCATGGCGAGATAAAAGGGATTCAGGGAGTGGTAGAAGCTGCAGGCCGCTGGTGCGATATCGTATCGATCAACTACTACGGACAATGGAGTCCGCAACTGGGTACCCGCGTGAAAGAGTGGGGTGAATGGGCACAGGCACCTTTCATTGTAACGGAGTTCTACACGAAAGGGATCGATGATTCCGACCTGAACAACGAATCGGGAGCCGGGTTTGCGGTAAGGACCCAAAAGGAGCGGGCATATGCTTACCAACACTTCACCCTCGGCTTGCTCGAAGCCACGAACTGTGTGGGATGGCACTGGTTCAAATATCAGGACGACGATGGCACGGACAACGACAGTAAACCGGCCAACAAAGGCATCTACAACAACTACTATAAGATGTTCCCCTATTTGGGCACCTACATGAAAGCGCTCAACTACAACGTATACGATCTTATCGACTTTTTTGATAACAAATAGACAGGGACGCATACGGCAAACAACTTGAAATGAGCCATATAATATTATGAAGAGAACTATTTTACTGATGATTGCCGCACTGGCAATCATCAGTTGCAAAAAGGAAAACGGGAGTGAGAATACTCCGAGCGATACGCCCCTGACAATCGGCATGGAAGTCGAGGGAGGTATGGTGTATTATATCGATCCGCTCAATCCTCAGGCCGGGAAAATCATTGAGTTGACCATGGCGGAAGAACTTACCTGGTCGGATTTGGGCGAAACCACGGGAGCCGTCTCGCGCACCGATGGGGTTGCCAATACGGCAGCAATCATGGCATCTGAACACTACCCGGAAAACTATCCGGCAATGATGCACTGCGAAGCGCTGGGCGAAGGGTGGTACATGCCAGCCATCGAAGAGTGGCAGGAGATATACGACCTTTGGAACGGCGGTGGGGACAAGAATATAGCCAACGAAACGGCTCGTGCCGCATTCGATCTAATGCTTACCGATCTGGGCGGGACTCCGATGAATCCGAATCCCGAGACGACCCAGAACGGACAGAGTTATTGGTCGAGCACCGAAATGTCAGACAACAACGCCAATGCTTACTATCTCCGTTTCGGCAATTGGGCGGAAGCAGGAGCCGTCAAACGTTCTACGGCCCGTTTGACACGCTGTATCAAAACTGTAGGTACGTTAAGCCCGGTACCGACTCTGGTATTCGCAGACAACATCGTCTCGTTGCCGGCTGCAGCCGGCAGTACGGGAAGCGTCTCTTTCACTTCGAACCAGACGGAATTCTCAATCGAAGTTGACGAGGAAGCCGCCGAATGGTGCGAAGCGACGATTTCCGGGAATTCGGTAACTGTCAAGGCACTCACGGCCAACGACGGTTCGACTCCGCGCACCGCAACCATACGGGTTACGGCAGGGCCGGAAGCGTTGCATACTACCGCATCGCTTATCGTTTCACAGGCAACGTCGGTCGTGTTCGAATCACACGTAGGTGAGTTCATGCAAGGTGGTGTCGTTTTCTGGCAAAATCCGGAAGATCCCACGCAGGCCAAGATTCTATCACCGAACCGCCTCTCCGGGAAACCCTGGTGCGAACGATCGGAGCAGGATGTACTTACGGGCGCGGATTCGCGTACGGACGGGATTGCCAATACGGAGAAAATCCTCGCTTTGCCCAATGCCGACAAGTACTATGCCGCCCAATACTGTAAATCGATGGGAGAAGGATGGTATCTTCCTGCCAAGGACGAAATGCTTGAAATATTCGCCGCCTACAATGGCGTCTCTTCGTGGGAACTTGCCGACAAAGGGACTCCGGCCAACATCCCTGCGGAACAACGGGCAGCCCGCGCAGCTTTCGACAAGGTGTTGACCGACAATGGTGGCGTCATAATGAATTCGCAGGCTGATGACAAGAATGGTGAAAGCTATTGGTCGAGTACGGAAGATCCCAATGATGTACAAAAAGTCTACTACCTGCGATGCGGGGCACTCGACAACAACACGATGGCCAAACGTGGTTCGGCACGGTTCGTACGTTGTGTCAAATACATTACTATCCCTTAAAATTACCCAAACAAGCGAACAAGATGAGAACAAAGATATGGCCCTTCTTCGTCTGCCTTGCGCTGATGATGGCCGGATGTACCAAAGAGAACGAGAATGGCAACGGAGAGCCGACGACTCCGACTGAGGACGACACGATCACACATACACTCGGAAGTAATGATTCAGAGTTACAGAAGCGCGAACGGCTCTCGGCCGAATATTACTCGCCTTCCAAACTGCTCAGCCGTTACTATCCGATCATGGTGAGTCGTGCCGTGGGAAGCACGCAAAACCCGGAAGCGATCACCTGGAAACCGCAAAAGACCCGTATTTTGTACAATATGGTAGGGTTCACACCCGATACGACGGGCACCACCTACCGGGCAACGACCAACAAATATGGTAGCAGTACGAAACTGCCACGACAAACGGCAACCGGACGTTATTATACCAAAAAGATCGGAGATCGTTGGTGGATCATCGATCCTGAAGGATATGTACATTACGAACGCAGTGTGACCTCATTCCGCAAGGGCGGTTCGGCCCGTAACGCTGCGGCATGGGCACAACGTTTCGGGTCGGACGAGGCATGGACACGCATTACGGCCGAAGAGCTGGCCGCAATCGGATTTCATGGCACAGGGGCTTTCTGTACGAACACCTATCAAATCATACAGGCACACAATACGGCCGTACCCGAACGACCCTTGTCGTTATCGCCCTCATTCCATTTTATCGGAGCATGGAAATCGTCATCGGGCTATGCCTATCCGGCCAGTGCCAGCGGAGACGATTACGACAAACTCATCGGTCTCATCTTCTATCCTGGGTGGGAAGAGTTCTGCATGGAATGGGCCGCCAAGGAACTTGCCCCTTATAAAGGAGACCCGAATGTGTTGGGCGTTTATTCGGACAATGAACTTGACTTCTCCTCTACCAACGGCGACAACCCACGCATCCTCGACCGCTTTCTGACCATCCTCGACGATAACGACCCGGCCAAAAAGGTGGCACTTAAATTCCTTGAGGACAAAGGGATAACAGATCCAAAACAGATTGACGACTGGGATAATGCGGAATTCGCAGGTATCGTGGCAGAGCAATATTACGCTCCTGTACGGAAAGCGATAAAGGCCGTGGATCCCGACATGCTTTATCTGGGTTCGCGATTGCACGGACAGCCCAAATATCTGGAAGGGGTTATCAAGACAGCAGGCAAATATTGCGACATCATTTCGATCAACTATTACAGCAGGTGGAGTGTAGAACTCGACACGAAGGTATCGCAATGGATGAAATGGACGGATACGCCATTCATGGTTACGGAATTCTATACCAAAGGGATGGACTCCGATTTACCGAATGTGTCGGGAGCTGGATTTGCCGTTCCGACCCAATACGATCGCGCCTACGCTTACCAGCATTTCACCCTTGGGTTGCTCGAAGCAAAGAATTGTGTCGGTTGGCAATGGTTCAAGTATCAGGACGACGATTTCCCGGATAACGACAACCAACCAGCCAACAAAGGTGTGTACGGCAACGATTATATCATGTTCCCCTATTTGGGTGACTACATGAAGAACCTGAATTACAACGTATACGAATTGATCAACTTTTTCGACAGTTGTCCGACAAAGTAACGAACGAAAGAGGAGGGAAGAAGAAAATGGGAAAAAACGGTTTGTTTTTGACGATCCTCGTATGCGGTCTTCTGTCGGGTTGCGGAAATCGGGAGGGGGACGTAAAAAGCCCTCATGTGAAGCATGTCGTCGTATTGGGATTCGATGCGATGAGTCCGCGGGGTTTGGAAAAGGCGGTAACCCCCAACCTGAATCGCATGATTGCCGGAGGAGCATCCTGTTTTGAAGGCAGGTGCATTCTCACGCCTGCCAGCACACAGAACTGGACAACCATGCTCACGGGAGCGATCCCTGTCCAACACGGTGTAACGGATAATTCTTGGCAACGTGACAATCGCCGCATCCTTCCTGCGATTACGGGTGTTGAGGATGTGTTTCCGAGTGTTTTCGAGTGGGTACGTAAACAAAAGCCCGACAGTAAGATCTATTTCTTTCACCATTGGAAGAACGTGGACCGCATGTTCGCTCGAAGCGTCATGGACAGCTGCGAACATGTCAAACCGGGAGAAGAGGCATTCAGACGAGCGATGGAGGCATTTTTTGCCGACAAGCCCGACTTGCTCTTCCTGCATATACTCGACATGGACAATGTAGGACACAGTCGGGGACACGATACCGAAGCCTATTACCGTACCATCGAAAAATACGATTCACTCATCGGTGAATTTATGGATCGTTTGGAACGCGCAAAGTTGCTCGAAGAGACATTGGTCCTTGTAGTGGCCGACCACGGCGGATTTTTGGGGACTCACAGTGGCGAATCGGCCGAAGCGATCGAGATCCCGATCATTCTGTACGGCAAGGGAGTGGCACGTGGGAAGTCGATTCCCCACTACTTCATCTATGACGTAGCACCGACGATAGCATGGGCCCTTGGGGTAACGCCTCCCGATCTGTGTGTAGGGAAACCGCTGAAAGCCGCATTCACCGAATCGGACGACTCTTTCATCTACTCTCCCATGCCTCGGTTGACACCCGACGGCGGGTTGTACGATACCGCCATTACTGTTTCCATGCATGCCGATTGGCCCGAAGGAGAGATTTTCTACACACTTGACGGTTCGGAACCGACTGAACATTCAATCCGTTACACCGCGCCCATAATGCTCGACAACAACTGCATTCTGAAAGCTGTAACATTTCGTGACGGCCACTACAGCCATCCGGCCAAAGCTCACTACCGGTTCAAGGGACAGGCTGTTCCGAAAGTATCGTTTGCTTATTATGAAGACGATCACTCCCTTTTCGTACCCGATTTCAAAGGGATGATTCCTACTGTAACGGGGAAATGCCATGAAATTTCACTCGACGAGATTCCCCATCGACCCGAACGGTTCAGCGTATATTACGATGCAATGATCGAGATTCCAACCACCGGGGAATATCGGTTTCATACCCGTTCCGATGACGGGTGCTGGCTGAAAATCGACGGGAAGACCGTTTCGAAGAGTGCTACTGCACATTTTCAGGAAACCTACTGCGATGTTTTCCTGGATGCCGGATTACATAAAATAGAAATAGGATACCGCCAGGATGTGAAACGCCGCCACCTCTCACTCCTCATGGCAGGACCGGGTGTCGAGACAGAAGAGGAGATCTTGACGAACAAATTTTTCAGATAATACGAAACCTTTTTACATTCACAATTTTTTCTTTAGTAAGACCGGAAGTCGAAGGGATTTCAACTTCCGGTCATTTTATCGTACCATCTGATCAGGGAAAAAACCTTCGAGGATATCGCCAACAACCGTCACACGGGACACCTCTCCCTAAATCTTAAGGAGAGCATTCGTTCACGAGACTGCATCTCTCAATACGAAACTCGGCAAATCACCTGTTCATATCCTGTAAGGCTACCAACGTATTCGGATTTTCCACCAAAATGGTCCCGGTTTCCGTATCGCCCATAGCATTGTATATCAAAAAGGCTGCACCATTCTATCAAGATAATCCGATTGTACTGCCGTCCGTTTATACATAATAATCAACGTATTTCGTAAATTCGTCGCAACAGAGGCAAAAACTATGCTGAACAAATCGGTGTCAATCGGAAGCACCGGGAATTGGAGTATCGGAATCTTCGTCAGAATTTTCAAAAATCCCCCCCCCATCACCTTCATCGAATCGGGTTTTGTGTTTGCTTTTGAAAGTGGATGGCGTAATACCGAAAAGCGCTTTGAATGACTTGATAAAATAACTCGGTGAATTGAATCCGACCAGATAGGAAATTTCGCCGATCGACAGATCGGGTTTATCCTGCAAAAGCTCTACCGATTTTTTGAGACGTATGTTGGTGATGAACCTATTGGGTGTTTGTCCGGTCACGCCCTTTAATTTCATAAAGAAACGGGTTCTTCCCATGGCCATTTCACGAGCGAACAACACCACATCGAAATCGGGATTGGTCATGTTGTCCGTCACAATTTGAATGGCTTTCTCCATAAATTCGTGATCGATCGCATTCGTGGCTACGAGCATGTCCGGGCTGACACTCTTCGACGAGACGAATTTATTCTGGAGCATGATACGGGTATTGACCAAATTATTACACTTGGTTATCAGTATCTTCGAATTGAACGGTTTGGCGATATAATCGTCGGCGCCGCTTTTAAAACCTTCCAGCATCGAATCGACGGCAATCTTCGCTGTCAGCATTACAAAAGGAATATGACTGGTATTGATATTGTTCTTTACCTTGATACACAACTCATTTCCATCCATATTCGGCATCATCAGGTCACTTAAGATGATATCGGGCAGGTCATGATCGAGTTTTTGCCATGCATCAAGTCCGTCATGGGCGACGATCACTTTATAAATGGGTTCAAACAACAGAGCGAGATAGTGTCGTAATTCATCGTTATCCTCGACAATCATGATCGTAGGACTTTGAGCCCCCGTCTCTTGTCGAGAACGGACGATATCATCCACAAAGGCTTTGTCGAGCGAATTAATGTCATCCACACTGAGTTCGTCTTCATCGATCTCCTTGCGTTTCAACTGGGCAGGGATATGTCCATCACCTTTGGGAAGCGTAACTGTAAAAGTCGATCCTTTCCCTTTCTCGCTCTCCAAGGCGATTTCACCATAAAGTGCTTTAAGAATCCCTTTCGTAATAGAGAGTCCGAGTCCCGTTCCAATTCCGGCACGTGCATTGTCGGGAACCTGAAAGAAAGGGTCAAAAATCGCCTGATGGTAGGCCGGATCGATACCTTCTCCCGTATCGATTACCTTTACCCGTACACTGCTGTCGGTGTCCGACAATTCGACAGTTACCGATCTCCCGTTCGGTGTATACTTCAATGCATTGGAAACCAAGTTATAGAATACCTTTTCAAGTTGTTCGGGATCGTACCACATCTCGATTTTATCCTTTCCGGATCGGTTGTCGAAACGCAATTCGATATTCTTGGAGGCAGCATACTCCTTAAACGACAAAAGGATTTTATTGAGCATTGCCACGATATCCTGTCTGGAAAAACTCATCTGCATGAATTCCTGTTCCTGTTTCTTGAAATCCAGGAGTTCGTTTATCAGTTTGTTCATTCGTTGCAGATTACGTTGTATCCCCACCACACGATTATATATTGCGGGCGGCACATTGTGCTTCTGGAGGATTGATTCAACCTGACTTTGGATCAACGTGACAGGTGTACGCAGTTCATGCGATACGTAAGTAAAAAATTGCAATTTGGAGTGATTTACCTCCTGCATCTTTTTCTTTTCGAGTTTCTCCAATTCGAGGGAAGAGTGGAGTTTCAATTTTGCCACATAAAACCGAATCAACACGAAAGCGATGGCCATGACAACCACCGTTAACAACAACGAAGCCCAAACCGTTTTGTAGAAGGGAGGATGAACGTTGATAGTAAGCATATTGCTCCCCAACACGTTTCCCGTATGGCTGTCGAGACTTCGGACCAGAAGCCGATAAACTTTCGGTTGCAAATTGGTATAGACAATAGGGCGCTGCACGCTTCCCTCGATCCAGTCTCGGTCGAATCCCTCGAGTTTATACTCTATCCGGGTCGCCGTATAGGGAATATAGTCCGACGTGGCACATTCCAGGGCAAAAACGGTATGCCTCGGATAGAGATCGATACTTTTCTGATAAAGGATGGACTGTTGCAGAATACCGCTTCCATCCCCAGGGGTAACGATCCTGTTATTCACCCGCAGGGTGGCAAAATAGACGTCCGTAGGTATTTCCCCCGTGATCAGGTCGTTTTCCCTGAAAGAGACCAACGATCGGTATCCACAGACATAGATATCGTTGTTGTGTGCAACGTACAACCCGTAGGCCGTAATGTCCGACACAGGAAATCCGTTTGACTTGTTGTAATTGTAAAAGATGTCGTTTTCGTAATCATACCGGACCAATCCCCCATTGGTGGCCAACAGAATATAGCCGGAAGGCGACTCATCGATATCCGAAATGAAATCGTTCATCAATGCACTGTTCTGGCTGCTGATACACTCGAACGAATCGCTCTCGGGGATGTAACGGAACAATCCACTGCCCGAGGTCCCGAGCCAGATTCTTCCATGGGAATCCTGGAAAAAAGCCACTACGAAATTTGTCCCCATCTCTTCGTATCGGCCATTGAAAAAATAGTTGAAATGTTCACCGGTTTTGAGATTGAACTTCACCACACCTCCGGAAACAGCGGCCCAGCAATTGTCCTGATTGTCGACCATCATATCCGTAATATACCTGGATATAAGGGGTGAATTCGAAGCAATCGAGCTTTTTTTCGTCTGTTTGTCGAAAAGAGCGACGCCCATCTGTGTAGACAACACCAGATATCGTTCACCCCAGGGGACAATTTTACGGACATTTTCGCTGGGGATGGAGGAAGGGTCGCGTGAATCGTGGCGATAGGAGACGATTCGATCGGTTTCAAGATCGATACGATCCAACCCGCCCAAAGAAGAACCGACCCACATAGCATTCTCCACAGGATCCCAATAAAGAGTTTTAATACTGTTCGAGAGCAGGTGTTTTCCTGCTACGTACTCTTTGGTTTTTCCGGTAGTCGGATTATATTTCACCAATCCCGTATCTTCGGAACCGACCCACAAATTCCCCTCTCCGTCCTCTTCGATATCGCCAATGACAGCCGAAAGCGGATTACGGAAAAATTGGGGATGATAGTGGTAAATGTCAAATTCACGATTGTAAATATTCACCCCACCAAAATAGGATCCGATCCAAATGGATCCCTGACGATCGTTCATGATCGACCATACGGAAGAGAGCGGCAAAACGGACTCCCCATATTCATCAAGCCGGCCGCGTTGCATGGTCTGAGTTTCGGAGTCGAAATAGTTCATCCCCTTGAAGGTTCCGATCCAGTAGTTTCCAAAAGAGTCCTCACATATGGTACGGACAAAATTATCCGCGATCGAGTTGATATCCTCCGTTTGACGGAAATTGACAATTTTCCCATCCTTTTCTATTTTATAGAGTCCGTCGTACCGGGTCCCCACCCACAGATTCTTTTTGGAATCCTCATACACGCTCACAATACGGATACCCGGCAAATAGGTAACAGTCTTTTTGTTCTCATCGACGGCCAACAAACCCTTGTCCGTCGTACCGACAAAGAGAATCCCCGAGGAAGAGGCATATAGAGAGGTGATGTATTCCTGAGAAAGCCCATTCCCTTTTTTGTCGCTTTCCGTTGCCGTCACCTCGTAATACTCCTCCAAACCATTCTCCGACAATCGATAGACTTTTTCAGAAGCTGCTACCCACAGGGTGTTCCGACTGTAGTTGATGGCACGAATCCCATCTTCGCAGATCGTCCGGAACTTTTCGGTACGGAGGTCCAATTCACACAGTGCGAACTTGCAGAGCACATATAATTTTCCCTTGCCGTCACCACAGACAGTTTGGATATTGTTGTTGTAGATACTGGTCTCATCGCCGGCAATCGGACGGAATACCTCGATACGCTGACCGTCATAACGGTTCAACCCGTCGGAAGTTCCGATCCAAACTATTCCGAATTCATCCTGATACATGGAGGTAACGCTGGAATTGGACAAGCCTTCCTCCGTACCGAGATGAGTAAAACGAAACACTTGTTGAGCCGCAATTCGACCTGTCAGGAACACGACCAAAAGACATGCATATATTTTTATCCCTATCCCCCTCATGATTCCGTTTCGCAATACTGTAGCCAATGTAAAAATAGATTTTCCGCCGTAAAAATACCATAATCCGAACGAAAAACAAGATTTTTTTATTTTAAAGTACGGAAATGATATCGTCATATTTATTATTATTTATCTTTGCATGGTCGCATAAAACATTAGATATCAAAGCAATGAATCTATTTAAAAATTTTTTATCCATTTCCGTTTTTTGTTTTATTGCATTTTCTGTTTTTGCACAGGACAATAGTGAATATATCAATCCATTTCTTGGGGTTGACAGCAAGGGAAATACATTCCCCGGTGCC
The DNA here is from genome assembly GCA_949284665.1 of uncultured Rikenellaceae bacterium. Lineage (GTDB taxonomy): Bacteria > Bacteroidota > Bacteroidia > Bacteroidales > Rikenellaceae > Tidjanibacter. The sequence continues at coordinate 13,815 of CASDWR010000252.1, forward strand.
GCACTCCCTTTTTCCATGGTCAAACTGGGGCCCGATGTTTGGATGCCTGCCCGATGGTCCAACAGCAATTCAGGCTATGCTTCGGGCCGTCCTGTTTACGGTTTCAGCCATACTCATGTAAGTGGTACGGGAGGAGGGGCCAAATACGGGCATTTTCAGGTAATGCCCACTACGGGCGATATCAATGTAAGGGATATTTCCGCTCATGCAACAGATGAGACCGCACGTCCCGGATACTATGCCGCCACTCTCGACAACGGGGTCAGATGCGAATTGACGCTCACACCGAGTGTCGGATTTCACCGGTATACGGCAACCGGCCAGGCAGATTCGCTGCGCCTGTTGTTCGACGTTTCATCGTTGCTTGACAAAGGCTCCACACCGCAACATCTGCTCGCTTCAGGTGTAGAAATCATTTCGGACAACGAGCTGGTCGGATATTGTTGTTCGGAAGGCGGCTGGAATGTCGGCGCCCCCTTTACGGTCTATTTCTATGCAAAACTCGACCGCCCGGCCGCAGCATTCGGGACATTCCGCCAGGGACGACTGTCACCGAGCAATCGGATGGAGGAATCGATCAACAGCAACGACCACACCGCCAAAGCGGCCTACCTTTGTTTCCCGGTCGGGCAAGAGAAACAAGTAGAATTGAAATGTGCCATTTCATATATCAGTGTAGAAAAAGCGAAGGAAAATTTCCAAAACGAGGCGGCAAACATCACGTTCGATGAAGCTGCCGAACAGGCTGCCAGCATCTGGGCAGAATATGCAGGACGTTTACGCGTCAAATGCGATGATCCCGAAATTTTGGAGATGATATACAGCGGCCTTTATCGTTCGTTGCTGATGCCTGCCCGAAGAACGGGCGAAATGCCTGGTTGGGAAAGCGACGAGACCTATTACGACGATTACTACGCCATTTGGGACACATATCGTACATGTACACCGCTTGTGACGCTCATCGCACCGGACAAAGTCATCGAGCAGGTCAATGCATTGATCAATATCGGATTGCACGAAGGGTACATGCCGGATGCACGAAGCGGCAACAGCAGCGGGCTGACGCAGGGAGGCAGCAACTGCGACGTAATGATCGCCGATGCATTCGTCAAGGGGCTCGAAGGGATCGACTACCGGAAAGCACTCGACCTGATGCGCCGCAACGCGGAAGTGGAACCCGACCGCCCACGTTTCTACGGACGGGGCGGTACTGAACAGTACGACACACTGGGATATGTGAGCGCCTCGTTCGAACGCTCCGGATCCCGACAAATGGAATATGCCTACTGTGACTATGCCATTTACGAAGTAGCCAAAGGTCTTGGAGAACCGGAGATCGCCGAGCGTTATCGGGCCCGGTCGGGGTATTGGCGCAACCTGTGGAATGGCGAAGCTGAAAGTTGTGGTGTCCGCGGCTTCATATGGCCCCGCGATGAAAAAGGGGGTTGGGTTGACGATTACGACCCACTTGAAACGGGAATATGGACCAAAGCATTTTACGAAGGAAGTTCATGGCAATATTCATTTTTTGTTCCGCATGATGTAGCAGGGCTGATCGAATGTTGTGGCGGCCGTGAAGCGTTTATCGACCGACTCGACACTTTTTTCGATAAAGGAATTGATGGAAAAATCTCCGGATTTTACAATGTAGGGAACGAACCGTCGTTTCTGATTCCCTGTCTTTACATTTGGGCCGGGCGATACGATCTCACCGCACGCAGGGTCCGCCAGATCATCGACACCTATTTCGGAGCCGGTCGAGACGGGTTGCCCGGCAACGATGATTCGGGAGCGATGGGTTCCTGGTGCACGTTTCATCTGCTCGGGCTCTATCCCAACGCAGGACAGGACTACTATCTGCTCACCTCACCGGCCGTCGACGAAGCCGAGTTCCGTTTCCCGGACGGCAAATCGTTCCGCATTGTCGTTCGGAACCAGGCACCGGATCACATCTATATCCAGACAGCCCGCCTCAACGGCAAACGAATCGACCGTGCATGGATCAAACACGACGAAATCATTTCCGGCGGCACATTGGAATTGACAATGGGGTCCGAGCCTTCCTCGTTTGGGCGCAGACACCTGCCTCCTTCGCTAAGCATCGGGGAATAACCTTATCGGTTTCGATAATGTTGAGGCAGGGTGTCGTATCTACCCTTCCCTAACCGACCCGTCTTCCCCGTTGCAACAGTTACCTCCACCAACGTCACCAAAGAGGGAAAACTGCCCCGAGGGTTAACGGATAAAATCCGTCAATGATACAGGGTGTGGATATCCGGGTGTATCGATTTCAGGGATCTGATCAGTTGTTCGCAATCGGTTCCTTCACGCAATACGATAAAAATCGTATCGTCTCCGGCAATGGTACCGAGGATTTCCGGATAACGTTCGCTGTCGATCATTGCGGTAACGGCATTGGCATATCCGGGACGCGTATGCAAAACGCCCATATTGCCGGAGAAACTGATATTCAGAATGCTGTCCATGATAGCCGTTGCACCTTTCTTTGCATTCGATCCGTTCTTCAAGGTCTCCGACAAGGCATATACATACCCCTTTTCTTTGTCGGGCAATTTGGCTATTTTCATAAATTTCAAATCTCTCGACAATGTACTTTGGGTTGTTTTTACACCTTTCTCCTGCAATTTAACCAGCAGATCGTCCTGGGAAGCGATCGATTCGGATTCGATCAGTTGGCCGATCAGCAACAATCTCTGTTTTCTCTTGTTCATCATAACAATACCGGATAATTTCGCCGCATAATTATGCGAATTTAGAATAACTTTTCCAATTCACAAAATTAATGTGTAGTTTTGTTGCCGATTTGAATCAAAATTAACGTCTGTCTCAACCATAAATATGCACGAACTGAAAAAAGCACGTCTGATTCTGGAAGACGGCAGCACCTACGAAGGCTACTCTTTCGGATATGAAAAGCCGGTAGCGGGAGAGGTTGTTTTCTACACCGCAATGACAGGGTACCCGGAAAGTC
>CASDWR010000253.1 GCA_949284665.1 uncultured Rikenellaceae bacterium
AATCGTAACATGCAGAGCGATTTCCTGACCCGAATTCAGGAGGCCCCGGTAAAGCCGATCGAACCCCGGTTCGTCGATTTCGAACGCGACCTGGTGCGCATGACTTCCCGGTCTGGAGCCGAAGTGCTTTACAAGAAAAATGAGACAAACGGGCTTTTCGAGTTGACCTATCTTTTCGATACGGGAAGCGATACCGATCCGCTGTTGCGGTATGCCTTCGACTACCTCGATTATTTGGGAACGGATCGGAAAAGTGTCGAGGAGATCAAACGGGAGTTCTACGATATTGCCTGCTCCGTTTCAACCAAGGTGACCGGTCGACGTAGTTATGTTGTTATCAGCGGATTGAATGAGAACCTCGTTCGGGCGATGGAGTTGTTCGAGGAGTTGATAACCTCCGCACAGCCCGATGAGGAGGTATTGGAGTCGTTGAAAGCAGACATCATTAAGTCGCGTGCCGATGCGAAACACAATCAGGCGGCAAATTTTGCCGCCCTGCAGCGATATGTTTTCTTCGGGAAGGATTATGTGAAGGCCTCCACATTGACCGACCAGCAACTCCGTACGCTTACTTCAACCGAACTGCTGGCCGAAATAAAAGATCTGTTTTCAAGAAACCATCGGATTCTTTATTACGGGCCTTCGAGTCGGAAAGAGTTGTTGAACGCGGTAAATCGCTGCCACACGGCTGCGGTCGGCAACCTGAATCCCGTGGATGAAGTGATGGCGGCTGTCTATCGGGAAACGCCGACGAACAGCGTAATTCTGGCACCCTACGATGCCAACCAACTCTATCTCATGCTCTATTCGAACCGCGGAGAACATTACGACCCGAAAAACGATGCCAGGCTGACCTTATACAACGCCTATTTTGGCGGAGGGATGAACGGCATCGTCTTCCAGGAGATGCGTGAAGCGAGAGGGTTGGCCTATTCCGCAGGAGCATCGCTTCGTTTCCCCGATTATAAACGCGACCCTTACACCTTCCGTGCATTCATTGCTACGCAAAACGACAAAATGGGTGAGGCACTCGACACGTTTCTCGACATTATCGAGAACATGCCCGAAAGTGAAACAGCGTTTCGGATCGCCAAAGAGTCGCTCGCGGCTCGATTGCGTACCCGGCGGACAACCAAGAGCGACGTGCTGTGGAGCTATGTCGATGCCTGTGACCTGGGAATCGACTACGATCGCGATGAGGCGATTTACCGGGAACTGCCCGGTCTGACACTCAATGATGTGAAAGCCGTACAGCAGGAGTGGGTACAGGGTCGGAATTATACATGTGCAATACTCGGTGACACGAAAACACTCGACAAAAAGAGATTGGCTGCTTTCGGAAAAGTGACCATCGTCTCGCGTGAGCGGATTTTCGGATATTGATTCCCCGGATCGAACGAAAGAGGCAAAAGAACCTTGTGCCGTATCCTGTGCGCCGAATCGGGCGATTGCCTGGTGGTGTGGAATACGATTCTACGGAGTTCGTTCATCGCTCGTACTGTGATGTGCGAATTCCGGTCGGCCATTGGCCCCTTGGCGGGATCAGAAGATGCATATTTTTTGTTCCCCGTATGCAAACGACTGTCCGACGGCGAAGGGATTTCGATAAATTTTGAATACCTTTGTACAAAACCACTCTAAACGAACCAGTCAACATGCAGTCCGAAAGGAGAGAGAGCGTCTTTGAACTCATCAAAACGATGAACAAAGCCGAAAAGCGTAATTTCAAGCTTTACGCAACCCGTTTGGCTGGGAACGAGGGTGCCAAGTTCCTGCAACTGTTTGATGCCCTCGACGAAATGGAGAGTTACGACGAAGGGAAAATCCTCCGCCGCTGTTCCGTGAAAAAAGAACAGCTTCCCAATATGAAGGCCCACCTTTATCGCCAGATACTGGTGAGCCTGCGGCTGCTCAATGCAGGCCATTCGGTGCGGTTGCAACTTCGCGAACAGGTGGACTTTGCCCGGATTCTTTTCGACAAGGGACTTTATCGCCAGGCTGGCAAATTGCTCGACAAGGCTGCCGTACAGGCAGAAGAGTCGGAACAGTTCACGATCCTGCTCGATATCGTTGATCTGCAAAAACAGGTGAAGGTGATGAACGTGCCTACCGAAATGACCCCCGTAGCCGATAACATCAATCGACAGTCGGTACGTATTTTCGATCGTCTCGAGAACATTGGGGAACTTTACAACCTTTCCGTACGGCTCCATTCGTTGCACCTGCAATTGGGTTATGCCCGTTCGCAAAAGGACCTTGATCTGCTCGATCTCTATTTCAAACCAAAACTAGATCTTTGGCGCGACCGGGTGCTCTCGTTCACCGAACGGTTTTACTTCTATCAGGCAATGGCCTGGTATCATTATATTCGCCACAATTTCGCATACAGTTACCGGTATGGTCGGGCATGGATCGCTCTTTTTGAACAGAAACCCCGCATGAAACAGGTTCTGTACGACAGTTATATGCATGGATATGCCTGGTTGTTGGAGGGAATGTATTTGATGCGCAAGTACAGCCTATTCGTGGAAACGCTCAGAACTTTTGAATCCGAAAGTACGGAACTGGCCGGGATCAATGAAAATGCGGAGATGATTTCCCGTCAGATTCTGTTCGTGGGCCAACTCAACAAATGTCTTCTTGAAGGTGCATTCAAGGAGGGGTTGTGGCTTGTCAGGAATATTGACGGGTATTTGAGGAAATTTTCCAAGAAGTTGATCGTAAGCGATCGAATGATGTTGAACTACAAGATCGCATGTCTTTACTTCGGTGACGGCAACTATGCTCGTTGTATGGAGTACCTTTCGTTTATCATTGCCGTAAAGGATCCCCAAATCAGGAGAGATCTCCAGTGTTACGGACGTATGTTGAACCTGATCGCATCGTACGACGCGGGCATCGATTATAACCTGGATTACCAGATCCGTTCCGTCTATACGTTCATCGTAAAGATGAAGGACATGACCGATATGAAGAGGGCCTTTTTCCTGTTCTTCAAAAAATTGAGCGGTACGGGCGCCCTGAGCATGAAACAGGAACTAAAAGCTTTGTACAAGCGTCTCAAACCCTATGAAACCCATCCTTATGAACGTCGTACCTTTTATTATCTTGACCTGATGTCATGGCTCGAAAGCAAGATCAGCGGTCGTAATTTCGGAGATATTGTACGGGGTAAATTTGACCGGCTGCTGGCCGAAGAACATCGTGCGAAAGGTGGCGATAGGCAGAGACCATAAAATATATTTTGAAAATATCATGGCACAAAACAGAGAGTTGAACAATCTGGAAAGCGATGCGGAGTTTGAGAACAGGATTCGTCCGCAGGAACTCGGATCGTTCCACGGTCAGGACAAGATCGTGGATAATCTGCGTGTTTTCATCAAGGCGGCGCTTATGCGCGGGGATTCGCTCGATCACGTATTGCTTCACGGCCCTCCCGGACTGGGCAAAACGACGTTGGCCAATATCATCGCCAACGAAATGGGCTCTTCTTTGAAGGTCACCAGTGGCCCGGTCCTCGACAAACCGGGTGATCTGGCGGGGCTGTTGACCAATCTGGAAGCCGGGGACGTGCTTTTCATCGATGAAATACACCGGCTCAGCCCCATCGTTGAGGAGTACCTCTATTCGGCGATGGAGGATTACAAGATCGATATCGTACTTGACAAGGGGCCGTCTGCCCGTTCGATCCAGATTGAATTGAACCCCTTCACTCTGGTGGGCGCTACCACCCGGAGCGGCCTGCTGACCTCGCCTCTCCGGGCCCGTTTCGGGATACAGTGCCATTTGGAGTATTACGATACCCCGGTACTGGCCGGTATTGTAAAACGGTCGGCCGGAATATTGGGGGTCCCGATCGACGATGCTGCTGCACGTGAGGTGGCCCTTCGCAGTCGGGGAACGCCCCGTGTGGCCAATGCCATGTTGCGGCGTGTACGCGATTTTGCCATGGTACAGGGAGACGGCCATATCGATCTCGCTATCACGCGTGTCGCACTTAACGCTCTGAATATCGACGCCAGGGGGTTGGATCGTATGGACAACAGGATACTGAGTACCATTATCCACAAGTTCGGCGGTGGCCCCGTGGGACTCAATACCATCGCTACGGCTGTGGGTGAGGAAGCCGGGACGATCGAAGAGGTGTATGAACCTTTCCTTATCAAAGAGGGGTTCTTGAAACGGACACCTCGCGGTCGTGAAGCAACCGAGTTGGCCTATTCGCATCTGGGGGTGATCCGAGGACCACACGAAGAGACGCTTTTTTGACGGTTTGTCATTGGAAACGATTGATTTATCTGAAAAAAATCATTACCTTGCACTCTTGAATATGAACTTTTTTACAATAATTAACCAAAATTAATAACCTGTATAAAATGGAAACTGTACAAAAAAAGAGTTTCACGCTGCCGATCGTGGTGATGTTCGCGCTGTTCTTCATGATCGCTTTCGTGACCAATCTCACAGGTCCGATGGGAACCATCCTGAAAGACGAATTCGGTGCGAGCAATTTCCTCTCCCAATTCGGCGCATTGGCCAATTTCATTGCATACGCGTTTATGGGGTATCCCGGTGGACTGATGTTGAAACGGGTGGGATACAAAAAAACCGCATTGACCGCCGTGGTCCTCGGATTCGTCGGAGTGGGTATTCAGGTGTTGTCCGGTCAGGCAGGGAGTTTCATGGTTTATGTGCTGGGAGCTTTTGTGGCCGGTTTCTCGATGTGTCTGTTGAATATCGTGGTAAACCCGATGCTCAACACCCTCGGTGGCGGAGGTAACAAAGGCAATCAGTTGATCCAGTTCGGCGGTGTGTTCAACTCCGTCGGCGGAACCATCTCCCCGGTTCTGGTGGGTTATCTGGTTGGTGCCAATGCACGTATCGCGGATGCGAGCGTGGCCCTCTACATCGCGATGGCCATCTTCGCCCTTGCATTTGTCATCCTTGCCGCAACCAATATCCCCGAACCCCATATCGAAACCCCAGAGGAACGCGCTGCTCGTCTGGCCGCCAAGGGAACAAAGAAAAAAGAGAAATACGGACCTCTTTCGTTCCGCCATTTCATTTTCGGCGCAGTGGCTATCTTTATCTACGTGGGTATCGAAAACAGTATCCCCAACATGGGCAACAATTTCATGAGTGCGGAACTCTCGAAAGCCATTGCCGGAACCGTGGTCGGAACTTACTGGTTCATGATGTTGATCGGCCGTTTGATCGGGGGATTGGTCGGTGGTCGGGTATCGAGTCGTAAGATGATGACCTTCGTGTCTCTCCTGGGAATCGCTTTCGTCCTCTGTATTATTTTCCTCCCTTCGGATGTCATGGTGAAGATGCCTGCCGTGCAGAATGATCCAAAATTTGCGTTCGTTATGGCCGAAGTACCTATCAACATGCTCTTCCTGGTGTTGTGCGGACTTTGTACGTCGGTCATGTGGGGTTCGATCTTCAATCTGGCTACCGAGGGCCTTGGGAAATATGTCCCCGCTGCATCCGGAATCTTTATGATTATGGTTTGCGGAGGCGGTATTATTCCTCCCATTCAAGGTGCCATTGCCGATGCAGTGGGATATTTGAACAGCTACTGGGTAGTGATAGTATGTCTGATTTACATGCTTTTCTTCTCGCTTGTGGGCAGCAGAAACGTAAATAAAAACATACCGGTAGAATAATTTGGAGTTTGGTTTGTGCCGACCTTCGCCGATACCGGTCGGACGAAAAGGCGGCCTGATAACGGATTTGAACTCCGAATCGACGCAGAGATCGCACCTTCGAAGGTGCGATCT
>CASDWR010000254.1 GCA_949284665.1 uncultured Rikenellaceae bacterium
ATAACCGGAAAGTTACTCTCGAACGTGTTGCGCCCATGTCAGGAATCGAAGCGACCGATACGACCATGACGAATGAAAAAGGGGATTTCCGTTTCGCAAAAATCGCATTGCCCAACAATCAACCCGCTCTCTATAATCTGAAAACTGATGATCAGACCATTACGTTATTGATGTGTCCGGGTGAAAAAATCCATGTTTCCTCTCTTTTTGGCACGGATCGCAATTACATAGTGACCGGTTCCCGGGAATCTGCACTTGTCAAGGAGATCAGTGATATTTTGAACCAGGGAGCGGCTACACTCGATTCCATCGCAAATGCCCGCCCGTTGGAAAACCTCGATGAACAGGAACGGCGTGAGGCGGCAAGAGTTTATCTTACAGAATATTATAAAGTAAAGCGCGAACATATCCGGTTTATTGTCAACAACTGCAATTCGCTCGCTGCTATCTATGCGCTTTATCAGCGCCTCCCGAACGAAACGACACTTTTTAACGGTGAAAACGATATCGTGTATTATCGCATGGTGGCCGATTCGGTTGCCAAGAATTACCCCCATTCTCCCTATCTGCTCGCCCTGCAGAATGCAATAAACAGAGTGGATCGAGAGCAATATCTTTGGGAAGAGGTTCAGAAAAGTCTCGATAACCCACTCTCTTACCCCGATATCGAGATGGCCGACATGTACGGCACAAAGCATCGGCTTTCGGATCTGACGGGGAAAGTGGTGTTGCTCGACTTCTGGTCCGCCAACAGTGAAGTTTCCAACATGACGAATGCCGAATTGAAAAAACTTTACGAGGAGGTCGCCGGTCGGGGTTTTGAAATTTACCAGATTTCGGTAGATGACTCGAAACCAATGTGGGTGAATACCGTACAAAGACAAAAACTGCCGTGGATTTCGGTATGTGATTTCAAAGGGACATCGAGTTCGGCTGTTTTGTCGTATAATATCTCTCAAATTCCATCCAATTTTCTTATCAATGCCGAAGGTGAACTCGTCGGAAAAAATCTGTATGGCGAGGAACTTCGCAAAGAGGTTCTTGCATTGTTGAAGAAGTAGAAACCGAGCCGTCGCAATATGTATTATTTTGCTTCCGACATGCATCTGGGATCGGGTGAGCGAGCCGAATCGTTAGCACGAGAGTTTCGGGTCGTTGAGTGGCTCGAACAAGTGTCGGCCGATGCGGAGGCGATCTTTATCGTGGGCGACCTTTTCGATTTCTGGTACGAATACAAACGGGTTGTACCCAAAGGTTTCACCCGATTGTTGGGGACTCTCTCCGTGTTGTGCGATCGAGGGGTGAAGATCCATTTCTTCGTCGGGAATCACGATTTGTGGGCTTATGATTATTTGCGTTCCGAATGCGGTGTGGAATTACATATGGCAGGCGAAACCTTCGATTTGTATGGACACCGGGTGTTCGTGGCTCATGGGGACAATCTCTATGTAAAAGCCCCGTTCATGCTGCGTTTCATGAACGCAGGCTTCCGGAACGGGGGAGTGCGTTGGCTTTTTTCACACTTGCTTCATCCCGATGTGGCGTTACGCCTTGGGCAATATTGGTCCGGACAGAGTCGGAAAGCGAAAGACCTGACTCATTGTTTCCTTGGAGAAGGCGAGTGGCTGGTACAATATGCTCGTCGGAAACTCGAAAACGATCCGATCGACTATTTTGTATTCGGGCATAATCATTGTGCGCAGGTTTACCCTCTCACGGATTCTTCGACTGCCGTTTTCCTTGGCGAGTGGATTGAGTCGCCTCACTATGCGGTACTCGAACCATCCGGTCGGATCTCGTTGAAAGAGTGGCCGCACGACACAAGAAAAACGGGAAACGGACTCTCGCCCAAAACGGAGCATTGAAAGGAAAATCCCGACAATGTCCGGGAGGAAGAGGAGTCATACGGTTGGCTGGCGCTGCCCGCATTTTGATAATCCGGCATGCTGGTGCGGTGACAGTGGATGTCGGTAGATGAATGTTTTTTGCCGGGTTGGAGATAAATTATGAAACAGTATCTGGATCTGTTGCAAACCATCATGGATAAAGGAGTTATCCGGGGTGACCGTACCGGTACGGGGACCAAAAGTGTTTTCGGATATCAGATGAGATTCGATCTTCGGGACGGGTTCCCTGTACTGACTACCAAGAAGTTGCATTTACGATCCATTATCCACGAATTGCTTTGGTTCCTGAAGGGTGATACCAATGTCCGCTATTTGCATGATAATAAAGTCACCATCTGGGATGAATGGGCGGATGAAAACGGTGACCTGGGCCATATTTACGGTTATCAGTGGCGCAGTTGGCCGACACCCGATGGCCGTCACATTGATCAAATCGCCGATGTGGTCGAGCAGATCCGAAAAAATCCCGAGTCGCGCCGTTTGATCGTTAGTGCATGGAATGTGGGAGAAATTGACCGGATGGCTTTACCGCCGTGTCATGCAATGTTCCAGTTTTATGTGGCGGAAGGAAGACTCTCCTGTCAACTTTATCAACGAAGTGCCGACGTGTTTCTCGGGGTTCCGTTCAACATCGCATCCTATGCTTTATTGACAATGATGGTTGCACAGGTGACCGGTCTGGAACCGGGTGATTTTGTGCATACTCTGGGGGATGCGCATCTCTATCTGAATCATTTGGAGCAGGCTGCACTACAACTCGAACGGGTTCCAAGACCGTTGCCCACAATGAGAATAAATCCGGCGGTGGATTCCGTTTTCGATTTCCGTTATGAGGATTTTACCCTTGAAGGATATGATCCCTATCCTTCGATCAAAGCTCCGATAGCCGTATGATTTCGATTATTGTAGCCGTTGCAAGAGGCGGTGTGATAGGCAGGAAGAACGCCATGCCGTGGCATATTGCCGAAGATATGAGACACTTCAAACGGGTTACTATGGGGCATCCGGTGGTGATGGGACGGAAGACCTACGAGTCGCTTGGCCGGCCCCTTCCCGGCCGGACGAATGTGGTGATAACACGCAATCCTGATCGGGTGATTCCGGGATGTCGGATAGTTTCGTCCCTCGAAGAGGCATTGAATGCCTTCCCTCCCGAAGAAGAGGTCTTTGTGATTGGTGGAAGCGAGATATATCGTCAGACATTATCCCTTGCCGATAAAATCTATCTGACCGAGGTTCATGCCGATTTTGAGGGAGATGCTTTCTTCCCGCCGGTCAATCCGGCAGACTGGGAGGAAATGTCGCGTGAATCGATGGCGCATGGCGAACATTTCGACAAACCTTTCGATTTCGTAGAATACCGTCGGCGTTGAAAAACGGTTTCTCTCAATATCCCAACAAACCTTTCGTGATGAGCCAGCGCATGCGGAGTACGTATTCTGCACGCGGCCATTGAAAACACAACATGTAGCCTGTCGCTACGACACAGGCTCCTGCCCATTTGATACATTCCATCAGGAGTCGCCGAATATAGGTTCCGACGGAGAGGTTTAAGGTGCGGATTCGTTCGCTGCGGCCGATGAGTCGGCACAATCGAAAAAAATAGGCGTCGGTGAGTTTTTCAGCAGGAATGATGTGGTGGATTGTGGCTTCGGGTAAAAAATACATGGGAAGTCCTGCTTGTCGCAACCGCATGTAGAAATCCTTTTCTTCTCCTCCAAGCAGCGAATCACCGTTTCGGCCCAACCGAGGGTCAAAGACCCCGTATCGATCGAATACACAACGTCGGACTGCCATGTTGCCGCCGCCGAAGAACTTCCCTTTGGGAAAAGGAATGACCCGACGGCTGAAGTCGAGCGTCCCGACAATCGGCCGTTCCGTAAAACGACCGATCCATCGCGGTGGAGGTGTCTCGTATTCAGGGATAATACGGCCTCCGGCTGCCATCGCATCGCGATGAGTTTTGAAAAAATCGTAGTAACTTTTCAGAAATTCAGGGACTGCGGTTTCATCGTCGTCGATGCTGACGATTACTTCTCCTGCACTCTCGGCAATGGCCCGATTCCGTGCCCATGATACCCCTTGCCTTGTTTCCACGACCATCCGAGCCTGGATCCCGGGATATTCTGCTGCAAATGCCGCAAAGACGTCGCGTGTATCGTCCGTGCTGTTGTTGTCGACCACGATCACTTCCCACAGATGGCGTGGCAAAGTTTGTTGTGTGAGCGAACAGAGTGTTCGGAACAGTTTCGATCCCCGGTTATAGGTGGCGATGATGAGGGAAATCTTGATGTGTTCTTTCATGTCGATCGTTACCTTGGTTGCTACAATCTTGATGTTACGGGGTAATATCTCTCTTGCTTCCGCCTTTTCCCGCCGTACCGTTTGCTATCCGAAATCCAAGGCGGACAACCGCAATATCACGATACGGCCTGCGCCGTTTTCGTTCTATTCCTGTCATCGGGATATCATAAAAAATATCCTTCCCGTCGGATTTTGGCTGTACGGTTCCAACAAAGATACGAAATATGTCGGAATTGGCGCGGGTCGCGTGAGAGAAAATAGGGCGGATAGGTCTCACTCCGAAACATGTTTTTTTTGGGGGGGGGATATGGAGATATTTAATAAACCGGAATATGGAGAGGGGATCGAAGCATTATGAAAAACGGACAACTCTTTCGAATTGTCCGTTTTAGTAGCGGGAGGAGGACTCGAACCTCCGACCTTTGGGTTATGAGCCCAACGAGCTGCCAACTGCTCCA
>CASDWR010000255.1 GCA_949284665.1 uncultured Rikenellaceae bacterium
AAATAGATGCAGCAACGCTGCAATCGTCATGTATTTGGACAGGTGCTTTCGAAGTGCGAGTATCGTGCGGCGCAATTGGGTCTCGACGGTTTTTGGAGAGATGTTCAATGCTTTGGCTATTTCGGCGTTGGACATCTGATCGCGGGAACTCATCAGGAAGATGCGCCTCCGTGCTTCGGGTTGCTTTTCGATCACTTTCTCTGCAGCCTCTTGAAGCATATTCAGATTAATTTCGTGGTCGGCCACCGTGCTTTGCGTCAGGTCGTCCATATAGCGCAGCGCGTCGATATAGCGGGTTCGCAGCACCAGACGACGGAGCTCCTGGTAGACGGCATTGCGAGCTACGACATAAAGCCATGCCGGAAAATTGTTCATCGGATCGATCGAGTGGCGTTTTTCCCAAACGGTCATGAAACAGGATTGTGTGATGTCTTCCGCAAGTTCCGTATCTCGCAACATCGAATGGACATAATTGTACAGCTTGCCTGCATACTTTTGGTGAAGTGCGGCAAAAGCCTGCGCACTGTCGTTGTTGAGTTGAATGATGAGTATGTAGTCTTGCCGCATGGTAGGGGTTAGACGCTTTTTACAGACAAATATGAAAAAAAATTTCAAAAGGACAAATTCGTACTGTTGCGGTCGATGACGCTGGAAACCTTTGACAAGTAGGATGTTCGGTTTGAAATGGCCGAGCAGGTTGTGTGGCGTGCGGTTTTCTTCAGGATGATGCCAGCATACGGAGCGGGATTGGAACGGGCACAGAATCGCGTCTCTTTTTTGTCGTTCGTAGATGTGTTGTTTGCAGGGCGGATTGTCCGATGTCGGTTTTTGTCATCATGAAAAACGGGGTTCTTGAAAAGCCCGGATGTGCGAATGAGAGAGTGACTGCAGTCGGGCGCGAGAACATGGGACAGCAAGCTTGCGGGGAGGCGGTCCGATGGGAAGAGTCGGTTCCGACGACTCGTATGAGATATGTCATGGACGGGGAGAAGAGATCCGATCGGCAGGTAGGGGATGGGGGATTCCGTGTATTTGGCGAGAAGAGTGATTTGCCGGGTGAAAAATTACGAACCCGGTCGAACGTATGTTCTGACGCCGGGTTCGTAAAGTATCGCCCTTTGGTTTTTATGGGGTCCGTGTTCTTCGACGGACGGTATGTCGAGAGTCTCGATCGGGGTCGGGACCGGTTTACCGCCCTATTTATTCGGATAGGCCGACCGGTACGGATTCGAGTTCGGCCTGTCCTGCCGTTTGCGGAACGGCTTTCGCTTTTTCGAAAGCAACTTTTGAGTCTTCGCGGATATGTTTCGCATAGTTATAACCCAACCTGTCGTAGGTACGGAACAAAGGGTCCATGCGACAAAGGAAGTTCTCGTAGTTTTTGGCTTCCGGTTGTGTCCATTGCACCTCGCACAAGGCTGCCAGTCGAGGCAAAAGCATGTATTCCACATGTTCGGGCGTATGGATGTATTCCGTCCACAGGTTGGCTTGTAATCCGATGATGTGCGGGACCTGTTCGGCGGTCAGAACGGAAGGAATCGGTTCGTATTCGTATACTTTCCTGACCGGGATATATCCGCCAATTGAAAGGGGCTCATTGGCTTGATCCTCTGATTGGTAGTAGTCGAAATAAAGCGTGTGGTGAGGTACCATGATGGCGTCATGTCCGAGGTCGGCGGCTTCGATACCGCCCTCGGTCCCCCGCCATGACATGACGGTCGCCCCGCCTCCGATGCCGCCTTCGAGAATCTCATCCCATCCGATCACTTCCCTGTTGCGACTGTTGAGGAACTTTTCGAGACGTTGTACGGCATAGCTTTGCAACTGATTTTCTGCCGTATGTTTTTTTGTGGCACGTATGCCGAGTTCCTTGATCTTCGCCTGACACTTCGGACACTCTTCCCAATGTTGTTTGGGCGCTTCGTCGCCGCCTACATGGATAAACTCCGATGGGAAAAGGTCCATGATCTCCGAAAAGATGTTTTCCAAAAACTCATATGTTTTTTCGTTGCCCATACAGAGAATGTCCGGGAATATGCCCCAACCGGTGGCGGCTTCGTAGGGCCCTCCCGTACATCCATATTCCGGGTAGGCCGAAAGTGCGGCAAGCATGTGCCCGGGCAGGTCGATCTCGGGAATAATCGTGACGAAACGGTCGGTAGCATATTGTACGATGTCGCGGATCTCCTCTTGAGTGTAGTAACCCCCGTATGGAGTCCCATCACACTGGGTGTTGTCTTTTCCGGCCCGCCCGATCAGTGTCTCCTTACGCCATTGTCCGACTTCGGTCAGTTTGGGGTAGCTTTTGATCTCCACCCGCCAACCCTGGTCGTCGCTCAGGTGCCAGTGGAACCGGTTGATGTTGTGCATTGCCAGAATGTCGATATACCGTTTAATGAAATCTGCAGGGAAAAAATGGCGGGCGACATCCAAATGCATGCCTCGGTAACTGAAACGCGGCATGTCGGTGATTTCAACCGGCGGGAGCAGGACCTGCTTGCCTTCCGAACAAGCGGGAATCGATTTCCGAAGGGTTTGTACTCCGTAAAATGTCCCCGCGTCGCTGCTGCCGTTGATCGTTACCAGACTGTCGTTTACCGTCAGGCTGTAGGCTTCCTGATTGGGACAGGCGAAATTGGACTTGAGAACGATGGCGTTACCCCTCTTTTCAGCAGGGGTAACAGAGAGTTCCATTCCCGTGATGGCAGCGATGTATTCGCTGAGCAGTTCCGCGGTTTTTTGCAGTTTCCCGTTCTCTTTCGGATAGACGATCGCAGTGGAATTCCGGATTACGAAACCGTCTCCTTCGGTCGACTCGATCCGATTGGGCAATGGAATTACACCGTAGTCGGCAGTCATGCTCTCCTTTGTGCAGGAGCCTAACCCGATGGTGATTGTCAGGGCCGTAAGAAATAGTTGTCTTTTCATCGTGGGTCTCTATTTGGCTAATAATTCAATTCAGGGATATATTCTGCCCTGTAGGGCAGATAGGTGCATTTGATGACTCGCTTGACCGTCCCTTCATGGTCCGTGAAGATGGCTGCACTCGCACTGCTGGAGCCGAAAACGATCAGATCGTCGGAAATGATATAGGCATTGCTGCGGTTTTGCGAACTGTATTCGTGCGGTAATGCCACCTCTTTCGTGACGGAGCCGGTCATCGTGGCGGCATCGATCTCGTATATGAGGGCTCGTGATATACCGCTGCTTTTGCCGTTGTCGAGTACCAGTATGCGGTCCTCAGCCAAGGGGTAGGGCGCATGGAGCCCGTCGGCCTCGTATTGTTCGGGGATTTTCACGTTGCCGTTCGGCCCTACACGATAGAATACGTCGCCGTTGTCGGGATCGATTTTCCACAGCTGGCTGATCTTGTTGAATGTCATGTAATAATTGCCGTTCGCGTCGTATGTTACGCTGTTGGCGTGCAACCAGTCGCCTTTGGTTGACATGATTCTGGAGTCTTCCCGCGGGTCGAGTTCGTCGAAACAATCCCATTGTGCCTTGATGTTGCCTTCGATGTCCATGATCGTATACCCGTCCCCCCATACGGTCTCTTCACTGCCTCCGCCTTGTGATGTGAGATCATAGGTGCGGGGGACGTAGTTGACCAATATGATGTCTCCGTCGGGGAGTCTTCGCGAATCATGATGGGCATGCAGCGATTCGATGTTTTTATCGAGGATGCGGTTACCGAAGAGATCGATTACCAGTATGCCCGTCCCGGCATACGACTTCAAACTGCTTGATCCGGTGATTCCGGTAATGGTATTTGTCGCTGGGTCGTACGTGGCAACCCGTACACCTTCCGGTACGCTCTCATACCATACAATAACTCCTTTGGGGTCGCACAGTGTGATGAATCCCGGTCGGTCTCTTTTGCACATCAGAATATAACCGTCAAGGTCCTCCTCCATGTTGTCCACGGTCAGCGAATAATCCGGAATGTTGCCCGGAAGGCCTTCCGTAGTAAATTCGTAGGAGTCGGTAACGGTTTGAGCGTTGTTCGATTTTGCATGTATCCGAAAACAATATTCGGTAGAGGGTTCGAGTAACACGAGCATCGTAGAAGTGAGCCCATCTGCCTGACGACTCAAGGTCATGCGGCTGTTTTCAGGCATCTCTTTTTTCCAGTATTCGATTTCGTACGTGACGGCTTTTTTGAACTCTATCGAGATCTGCATGCGCAGTGTATTGTTTTCGGAAACGGTTGCTTCCACACGCTTGATCAATTCTCCGGGCGACACGTTGCTTTCTTCTTTGGTGCAGGAGCAAAAGATTATCAGCAACGCCAGGGTGAAGTGGAACAACGTTATTCTTTTCATCGTTTTTTGTTTTTATTGAAGCGGTTTTGTTTTTCGTGTCTCGGGGTGTGTCGATGTTTACAGTTGATTCCCCATGCCGGCGGGGATTGTTTCGATTCGGATCGGCAGATACTTCCTGTGGGCCGCATTCTGCCGCCGCAAGGATGTTCCCCTTGCGGCGGCAAGCGGCTTTGTGGCAGACCTCCCTTGCTTAATCGTAAGCGAGGAACTGCATGTAATCGAACAGACCGTAATTGTCCTGCGTCGGGATGTGGTCTCCCATGAACAG
>CASDWR010000256.1 GCA_949284665.1 uncultured Rikenellaceae bacterium
CACATTTTAAAATCGTTTTAAAATTATTCAGTTAGCGATGGTACTGCTCAAAGACTTTTTCAACCAGCAGGAGGAGGAGACGACGTTGAAGGGGATTTCGCACAAGAACATTCTCATCAAACGCAACATCATCGCCTACATGGCCGTAAACGGACAGTGCACTCTTGCCGAA
Source organism: uncultured Rikenellaceae bacterium (assembly GCA_949284665.1). Taxonomy (GTDB): domain Bacteria; phylum Bacteroidota; class Bacteroidia; order Bacteroidales; family Rikenellaceae; genus Tidjanibacter. The sequence goes on from CASDWR010000256.1 coordinate 173, forward strand.
TTAACCAAAGAGTTGCACATCAGCGTTCCGACAATCACCAAGCTGGTGAGCGAATTGGTGGCGGAACATATCGTTACCGACAACGGGAAAGTGGAGACTGCTGGAGGACGTCGCCCCAATATTTTCGGTTTGGCCAACACGGCGATCTATTTTGCAGGTATCGATATCGGTCGCGACAACATCCGTTACGTAATTACCGACTTACAAAACAATATCATTGTCAGTGAGATGGATACTGACTTTGAATTGGCCGACAACACGAAGTGTCTGAATGTAATCTGTGAACGGATCAATCGGTTCATCGACGGATGCGGCATCGACCGGAACAAGATTCTCGGCATGGGTGTATGCATTGCCGGGCGGGTCAATCCGAACACGGGACGCAGTTACATGTATTTCACCTCGAGCCAGCAATCCCTGAAGGAGATTCTCGAGGAGCATACGGGAATCCGGGTATTGGTGGAGAACGACACGCGTGCGCGTTGCTATGCGGAATATTTTTCCGGTGACACCAAAGCCGAGAGCAACATCATCTATCTGCATCTGGGACGAGGTGTGGCGATCGGTATCGTTACGGACGGGAAGCTCTATTACGGCAAATCGGGATTCGCCGGTGAGTTCGGACACACGCCGTTTTTCAACAAGGAGATTATTTGTGCCTGCGGCAAAAAAGGGTGCCTTGAGACCGAGGTATCGGGAATTGCCATCGAAGAGAAGATGGTAAGCGAAATCAGGAAGGGGGTCAATACCATCCTGCGGGAGAAATACAATGCGGGAGAGACGATTCGCATCGACGACATCATCAATGCAGCCAAGAACGACGACAATCTTTCGATCGAGCTGATCGAAGAAGCGGGAGAAAAGATTGGCAAAAGTATTGCATTCCTGATCAACATTTTCAATCCGGAACTCGTCATCATAGGAGGCAACATGTCCTATGCAGGCGACTACCTGATGTTGCCGCTCAAATCGGCGACCAATAAATATTCGCTCAATCTGGTCTACAAGGACACGAAATTCCGGCTTTCGCAGATGGGTGGGGATGCCGGAGCGTTGGGCGTCGCGATGTTGATAAGAAACAAGATTATCGGTTTGTAGCCTGTACAGCATTCATGAATACGCTTGAAACAGATATCATCAGACTCCGTGCGTTGGAACCGGAAGACGTAAATATTCTCTACAAATGGGAGAATGACACCAACATTTGGAAACTGAGCAGTACGGTAGCCCCCTTTTCGCGTTACATATTGCGCCGGTTCATCGATAACCAACGCTACGATATCTATCAGACCAAACAGATGAGACTCATCATAGAGCTCAAATCGGAGGAGCGTCCCGTGGGAGCCATCGACCTTTTCGATATCGACCCGTACAACCATCGGGCAGGGATCGGGATATTGATTTACGATGACCGGGATCAGGGTCAGGGATACGCATCGAGTGCACTTACCGCTTTGATCATTTACTCTTTCCAGACCATTGGGCTCAACCAGCTTTATTGCAATGTACTATCCAACAACCAACGCAGTCTGAACCTTTTCAAGAGCAAAGGTTTTTCTACCGTAGGGCTGAAAAAAGAGTGGATCAAGACCACTTCGGGTTGGCTGGACGAATACATGTTGCAACTAATCAACCCGGTCAAAATCTGATTTTCGGCAAAACGCACGGCGATGTCTGACCATTGGTTGTGGGGTCACAGTTCTGCCATATCCACGCCATCGATATCGGAAAGGGACAGCAGGGGAACCGTCGACACGAAAGGAATATCCGCACAAACCGGCAAATCAGTAACCGTCGCATTCGTCACGACACATGGCATCCCATCTTTTGTTCGTGATGCCATGTGTCGTGTATGGAAGGGAACCTGATTTTCCGAAATTCGAAATTTGCAAAAAACGCGGCAGTATTTCCTGTCAACGTTCTTCGACCCGAATCCGCATGGTATTGTCCGGACGATAGGGATCGGGGGTTCCAAGCCGCTTCATCAACAGATCAGTCAACAGTTCCGACTGTCCGACGACCTCCGGTTTATCGAACTTGTATATCTTGTACATGTAATCCGATATTGCCACGCTGTAACGTCTTCGCGGATTCGGATCCTGCAAATCGAAACGCACATCAACGGCCGTATCATTTTCATCGGTAATAATCGCATAATTCATCCCCGAAGGGAAAATGTCGGGGGCATGGGCCTCCTTCGGATTTTGGGTATCGTTATACTTGCGGATAATCAGGTCCCGTATCTGCGGGAGGGTCATATTTACCCGATACGCCCGACTTTCGAAAGGTTCCATTTCATAGAGCGATGCGAAACGGATCGGACCGGGTTCAAGCGTATCGGTACGGACACCGCCGATGTGATAAAGAGCCAATTCGGTTTTCATCGAGGCACGCAACACATCCGTAAAAAGATTGGCCGCACCGACTCGGGTCATCGTCGTAGCCAGAGTCCCAATCTGTCGGTTAAGCTCAGGGGCGTCGTAATAGGCACGGACAGCCACAAGAAAGGCGGAATCGGGAGCCATCCCATCCAAAGCGACCAGATGGTTATCGATTGCTTCGACCCGACGGCCTTTGAAAACCACCTTCGTAACACCCACATTCCGCAATTTGTTACCGGTTTGTGTGATCAAAGTGTTTCCATGCCGGCGACCGTTCGGAATCACCGTATGGGTGTGTCCACCGACAATCAGATCGAGGGAAGGGAGCGAATCGGCCAATATCGTATCCGCATCGTCACCCAGATGCGAAAGAGCGACGAACAGATCACAACTGTCACGCAGGAACTCCAAAGAGGCAGCCGTAGAGAATGGGGACGGGAATTCCAATCCGGCGAAATCGGCCGCATCGCCATCAGGATGGCCATCTATAAAATTCGTAATCAATCCGACAAAACAAACCTTTCGATTGCCGGCTTGTTTAACAACATAAGCAGGAGGTTGCGAAAGAGGGGTATCGCCCGTACGGATATTGGCCAGTACGAGATCGAAATCGGCTTCTTGGTCCCGTTTGTCGAGCAACTCCGTACCGTTGTCGAACTCATGGTTACCGAAGGTAGCGACATCGTAACCGAGCGTATTCATCAGTTCGATTACAGGCCGTCCGGACTCGGCTGCCTTATCCACATAGGGATTTCCCGTCCAGCGATCACCCGCATCGACGAGCAACACAGCCGCTGTATCCTGACTGCGGTATGCATCGACCAGCGTAGCCAAAGCGGGCATTCTGTCGATCGCACCGTGGATGTCATTCGTCGAAATAATGAAGAGCGTTTCCCGTTTGGCGCATCCGGCAAAAACGAGCATGGCCGAAACGGCAACGAACATCCGGGCACTTCCCGATATTTTTCTCCATACCATAAATCGTCCTTTTTTTGGTTGATATATCGAAACAGTCAAAATTTACGTTTGACAAATATACGAAAAATATTACTTTTGGGTTGTTCTTTTTCCCAACGAACGCAATCATGAGAACAAACGATATCGTAAAAATCATCTGCGAAAACAACGAGAGTGAATTGATGGTCGAATGGGGGACACCGTTGTCCGAGATTATCCAGATGCTCTCACTGCACAACCGGTATCCGTTTCTGGCTGCCTATGTAAACAACGCCATCAAGGAACTCGATTACAAAGTATGCGAACCCGTATCGATCCGTTTCATCGACATCACCCATTTCGAAGGGACGAGAGTATACCAGCGCACCCTGTTCATTACACTGCATAAAGCGGTACATGATCTTTTCCCCGACCGGAAATTTCGGATTATCCACTCGGTATCCAAAGGATTTTACTGTGAGATCGAAGGTGTGGAGGAGATTTCGCAAACGGTCATCGACGAGATCAAACAACGCATGACGGAACTGATCGAGCAGGACATTCCTATCGTCCGGCGCAAGGTTCGTGTGGAGGAGGCGCGCAAGATATACGAAAAACTCGGATTTCAGGATAAGATCGCGCTGATCGAGACGCGGCCCCGGCTTTATGCCACGATATACAGCCTGGCGGATATCGTAGGGTATTTTTACGGGGCACTTGCACCCTCGACGGGCTATATTCACCTGTTCGACCTGCGCCGTTATTACAACGGCATGTACATTGCCGTTCCGAAGCGTACGGCTCCGGATGAACTCGAGAACATGGTCCCGCAGGACAAGATGTTCGATATTTTCAAGGAATATACGGCATGGGTGGAAGTGATGGGGGTTTCCAACATCGGATCGCTCAACACCAAGATTCTTGCCGGCGACACCAGCGAGTTGATCAAGATAGCCGAAGCCTTTCACGAGAAAAAGCTGGCCAACATTGCCGATGCCATTGCCGATGCCAACATGACGCGAGGAGCACGCATGGTTCTCATTTCCGGGCCCTCGTCGAGCGGCAAGACCACGTTCGCCAAAAGGCTGGGAATACAACTGCGGATCCTGGGGCTGAATCCGGTATTGATCTCTTTGGATGACTATTTCGTCGAACGCGAACAGACACCCCGTGACGAGAATGGTGAACTGGATTACGAGACGATCGAGGCGCTTGATCTTCAAACCTTCAACGACCACTTGGAAACGTTGTTTCAAGGAGGCAGTGTCGATGTACCGCGTTACGACTTTATCACCGGCAAACGCCAATGGCACGAACATCCGCTCCGACTCGACGAACGTTCCGTTCTGGTTGTGGAGGGAATCCATGCCCTCAATCCCCGACTGACCGAACGGATCAACGACAGCTATAAATACAAAATCTATATTTCCGCTTTCACCTCCATCTCGATGGACAATCTGTCACGTATCCCAACGACCGACAACCGTTTGATTCGCAGAATCGTACGCGACAGTAAAACAAGAGGTTGCGATGCCGTATCCACACTCAAGCGTTGGGCGAGTGTCCGTGCCGGCGAAGACAAGCACATTTTCCCCTATCAGGAGAATGCAGATGTAATGTTCAATTCATCGCTGTTTTACGAGATTCCCGTATTGAAACAATTCGTCGAGCCACTGCTCTATCTGGTTCCCAACACAGTTCCGGAATACGGAGAAGCGAGACGGTTGTTGAAGTTTTTGGACAATTTCATCGGCATCGCACCCGATGAGATCCCTCCCACCTCGCTTCTGCGCGAATTTATCGGGGGCAGCAGTTTCAAATATTGAACCACGTTGCAAACTTAATGGTTTGGAAGTGATTGACGACCAAAGGAAAGACCTGCCCGGATCGATCAGGAGTCGAGGGGTTCGACATGGATGATCGCTTGGGTTGCGGGGCCGAAAGCCTCCTTGAGTTTCCGTTCGATCTCTTTCGTTATGGCGTGTGATTCCCTGACGGACATCTCTGCATTCATTCTGACATGCACTTCCACAGCGATCGAAGATCCGATCCGACGCGTTTTGAGGTTGTGCGGATCACACACATGGGGGTCTTCGGTAACGATCGCAAGAATTTTTTCCTCGATTTCCCGTGGCAACGATTTTTCCAACAGTTCGTTCAGACCGGAAGCCACCAGATCGTAGCTCACTTTGACAATAAGGGCAGCCACAACGATTGCCGCCAACGGATCGAGCAATCGCCATTTCTCACCCAGGAAATAAGCTCCGCCTATTCCGACGAGGGTTCCGATGGAGGAGAGGGCATCGGACCGGTGATGCCATGCATTAGCCACCACGGCCGGACTGTCGTAACGTCGTCCGACACGGACCGTATAGCGATACAACGCCTCTTTTGCAACGATCGAAACGGCAGCGGCAATCAGTGCCACCATACCGGGACGTGCGATAACCTGACCATGTAACACCTCCACGATTTTCTGTACACTATCGACGAAAATTCCTACGGCAACAGCAAAAAGAGCGAGGCCGACGATCACCGTTGCCAGGGTTTCGAACTTCCCATGGCCATAATCGTGGCTTTCATCCTTTGGTCTGGCGGAAATTCTGACAAAAGCAAGTACTACCAGATCCGTCGCCAGGTCCGATATCGAATGGACCGCATCGGCTACCATTGCACCACTGCGGCCTAAAATTCCGGCGGCCAGTTTCCCCGCAGCCAACACAAGATTCACGATCGACCCGATCCAGGTTACCCGGCACAAAATGCCGACACGCGCTTTGTTGTTTTCCGTCATATCCGTCATTACATTTGGTTGTTAGCGGCCGACAAATATGCAAAATTTTCCAAAAAAAGCAAAATCCGGCCGTGTCGCTGATCATGGGCGTCGGGACGCCTTGCAATGGTCCCGCCAAACCTTTCTTCGAGCAGACGGGTCCGGAGACATTTGGCAGGGGTGAGATTATACGAATATTTCCATACAGGATATTGATATTCCGAATTTAATACGTATATTTGCGGGCTATTCCTCCGAGGAGGAATTCTACAAATAAAGTCTAACTTTTTAATTGACATCAAAAAGACAATGGAAGAGAACAAAATCATGGAAGAACAGGTTGCGGAAGCTCCTGTAACAGAAGCCACCTCGACCGCAGAGGTTCCTGCCGGGGCCGTGGCCGAAGAGACATCCGCCGCAACGGAAGCACCTGCCGCAACGGTGGCAGCACCGGTTTCGAATGAAGATTTCGACTGGAATGCTTTCGAAAACGATCTGGACGTGTACAGCGACACGAAGGAGCACATCACCGAAAAATATAACGAATCTCTCTCCAACATTCAGGCGGGAGAGGTTGTCGAAGGGACCGTTATCGGTCTCAACAAACGCGAGGTAGTCGTAAATATCGGCTACAAGTCGGAAGGCATCATTCCGATCACCGAATTCCGTTACAATCCGGAATTGGCAATCGGCGAGAAAGTGGAAGTTTACGTAGAAAGTGCCGAGGACAAGAAAGGCCAGTTGGTTCTTTCGCACAAGAAGGCACGCCAACTCAAGTCGTGGGACCGTGTCAATCAGGCACTGGAGAACGACGAGATCATCAAGGGTTATATCAAATGCCGGACCAAGGGTGGTATGATCGTCGATGTATTCGGTATCGAAGCCTTCCTGCCCGGATCGCAGATTGACGTAAAACCGATTCGCGACTACGATATCTATGTAGACAAGACGATGGAATTCAAGGTAGTCAAGATCAACCAGGAGTTCCGCAACGTGGTAGTTTCGCACAAGGCGCTTATCGAAGCAGAACTCGAGGCTCAAAAGAAGGAGATCATGTCCAAGTTGGAGAAAGGTCAAATTCTGGAAGGGACCGTCAAGAACATCACCTCCTACGGTGTATTTATCGATTTGGGCGGTGTAGACGGTTTGATTCACATAACGGATTTGAGTTGGGGTCGTGTAAATCATCCCGAGGAGGTCGTTCAGTTGGACCAGAAACTCAATGTCGTAATTCTCGACTTCGACGATGCCAAGAAACGTATTGCTCTCGGTCTGAAACAGTTGTCACCCCATCCTTGGGATGCGCTTGATCCCAACCTCAAAGTGGGCGACAAGGTAAAAGGCAAAGTAGTGATGATGTACGACTACGGTGCATTCATCGAGATCGCTCCGGGAGTGGAAGGCCTGATCCATGTATCGGAAATGTCGTGGAACCAGCATCTGCGTTCAGCACAGGAATTCATGAAGGTAGGCGACGAAGTGGAAGCCGTGATTCTGACACTCGACCGTGAGGAACGGAAAATGTCGCTCGGGATCAAACAACTCACTTCAGATCCATGGGAAGGCATCGAAGAGAAATATCCAATCGGGTCGAAACACACGGCCAAAGTTCGCAATTTCACCAATTTCGGTATCTTCGTTGAAATAGCGGAAGGAATTGACGGTTTGATCCATATTTCCGACCTGAGTTGGACGAAGAAGATCAAACATCCGGGAGAGATTACTCAGCTGGGAGCCGATATCGACGTTGTAGTTTTGGGCATTGACAAGGAAAATCGTCGGTTGAGTTTGGGACACAAGCAACTCGAAGAGAATCCTTGGAATGATTTCGAATCGCGTTTCACGGTTGATTCCGTACATGAAGGGACAATCACCGAGATCAACGACAAGGGAGCCGTGGTATCGCTCGGCGACAACATCGAAGGTTTTGCTCCGACCAAGCAACTTGTCAAGGAAGACGGAACGACAGCCAAAGTCGGTGAGACCCTTCCATTCCGCGTAACGGAGTTCTCAAAAATGTCACGTCACATCAGCCTCTCGCATACCCGTGTATTCGAGGAGGCGAAAAAAGCGGAAGAGAAGGCTGAAAAAGCCGAGAAGAAAGCTGCCGCCGATGCAACCAAGTCTACCGTAAAGAAGATCAACGCCTCCGTTGAAAAGACTACGTTGGGTGACATTGCCGAACTTGCGGAGTTGAAAGCGAAGATGTTGAAGAGCGAAGAGGCCAAACCTAAAAAGGCTGCTGCATCGAAAAAGCAAGAGGCCGAAGAGGAGATGGCCGCTCCGGTTGTCGAGGAGACGAAAGAGGCTGTCGAGCAACCGGAAGTCGCAGACGAGGCAACGGATAAAGAGTAGCTCCGGAAACGGCAGGGGCCACTGCGAACACTTTTCAACAACCGGATTGTCATGACATTCGAGGTAACCATATTGGGAAGCAGTTCGGCCCGTCCGTCCATACGCAAACACCACTCTGCTCATACGCTCAATGCGTATGAGCAGTTTTATTTAATAGATTGCGGTGAAGGTACGCAGGTGCGATTGCTCGAACAGGGGATCAATCCTTTGAAATTACAGGCGATTTTTATCTCTCATTTGCATGGCGACCATGTATTCGGGCTCTTCCCGCTGATTTCCACCATGGGGATCATGGGCAGAAAAACGCCATTGACTCTTTTCGCACCCGCTCCACTCGATGAAATTCTGGAGTACCACTGCCGATATTTCGATGCGCGGCTGCCATTCGAGATTCTCTATCGACCGGTCGATACATGTCGGCATGCCATGATTTACGAAAACAAGGTCATGGAGGTATGGACCATTCCGTTACGTCATCGCATACCGTCGGCGGGCTATTTGTTTCGCGAGAAGGTTCCACCTCTCAACATACGCAAGGAGACGATTGAAAAATACGGTTTGGGGGTTGCACAAATTACCGCTGCCAAACGGGGTGAGGACATTGTACTGGGGGATGGCACGCTGTTAGTGAACAACGAGCTCACCTACCGCCCATTTGTCCCGCGGAGCTATGCCTACTGCAGCGACACACAATATTCGGCACGTGTAGCAAAGATCGTCGAAGGTGCAGACTTGCTCTACCATGAAGCCACTTTTGCCGATCGTGACAAGGCCCTGGCGAAAGAGACAGGGCATTCGACCACACTCCAGGCAGCACGTGTCGCATCGATGGCAGGTGTCGGGAAGTTACTCATCGGGCATTTTTCCTCGCGCTACAAGGATGAGCAGGAACTGTTGAACGAAGCGCGGACCCTTTTCCCGGATACATGGCTGGCGCGGGAAGGAGAGCGTTACCAAATTCCGCTTCATCGGGTGGAATAGCAAACGAATGGCATAACCGGTTGCAACAGCCCAAAGGGAGAGAGAGGAGGCAGAAAAAAGAATATATCCGAAATACGGTTCAATTCCGCTTGCCATAATAATCATTTTTCTCCGATGACAATCCCAAAGAAAGGACACGGACGAAATGAATGTTCCCATCCCGTTCCAACCGATCCACCATACATGTCATCTCTTTCCCGTAGACATAAATCCATATAGTACAGTAAAGGCATGTATTACTCAGGAAACAAACCGTCCCAAACAGGAAAGCCATATCGGCATCGTTCGATAACGGACTATCCGCCGGATATTGCACTCCAGTTCGGGTTTGGCCCTGGCACACCGATCACGGCAGCCGAACTGAAAGCCCTGATGACCGATGAACGGCTAAAGGCACTTTTCGACGAAAGGCGCCCTATCGGATTAAACGATCTTTTAGGGCTGTTGATTCTGTCAGAAGGGTTGTGGGATGAGGCACTCGATGCGGCACGGGATACCAATCCCCAAATCGCCTTTCGCGCAGCATGGGCATTGGAACGTGCATACGATGCGGCTCCTGCCGAGATAGAACGACGTTTTGTTCGTTTCGCACATGATTTCCTGACCAATAAGAATGGAAGTGTCCTGCGCATATATGCCAAGATGCTGTATGACATAATATTGCGCAGCAATATAATTATACAGGGAGAGATGATGGAAGCAATTGCGACACGATGTTTCGATCTGCTGATCGATCCCAGGATCAAAGTTGCCGTCAAGATATGGTGTGCCGAATCGCTTTACATGTTGCGCGACCAGATCGGATGGGTAGACGAACATCTGGAACCTGTAATTCGGCAACTTGTTGAATCGCCTGAATGTACGGCAGGCCTGTTGAATCGATATTCGAAAATATTGCTCCGGCTGCAACGAAACTCTCGATAACGACACAATCCATATATATCCTTCGCGCGGCCGGATGCCCCGGAGACAGAGATTGTAAACAAAAAATCAGGGCGAAGAGAAAAGATTGTTCTGGGACATTCTGACAAAACGACGCCGAACCAACCCACATTCCGGGAAACGCAGTAAACGTACAAAACGGCGAATGGCGGAATCAGGATATTGATTCCGCCATTCCCGTATATCGTTCGGCAAAAGATTCCGAACATTCGATGCGACAATCGTCAGATGACGAATTTGTAAAGGACCTGGACAGGTTTATAACAAACACCCTCGTACTTTTTGACCAGAGAATTATCAGTCAAATCGAACACGTAGACACTACCCTTTTTGTCGCCGGCAC
>CASDWR010000257.1 GCA_949284665.1 uncultured Rikenellaceae bacterium
CTGACGGTTTTCCATCAAGTCGGGATTATACCACATGCGCACCTCCGTACCCGGAAAATCACTGGTATTGACAGCCAAAGCAAGATTCCGACGATCGGTCAGCAGAATGAACGAGCCGGGCAGGTCGGTCAGTTCTTTCAAATAGCTGCCGACTTGAATATCTACTACAGGAATTCCTCGATAGGATAACGATTCACGCCCTTCCTGACGTGCCAGATAGGCAGCTTCCAGGGCCGCGCTATCCAAGCTCTCTTCGTAGGCCGCATACACATCGGATGTTACCAGGAAGACCAGATTGCCTTGTGATTTGAACTCTTTCAATACATCGGAGGCCCCATCCCAGGCACCTTTGAGAAGGCTCTCCACATTTTGTGCACTCACGGTGTCGTAGGTATTCGACACGATTTCGCTCTTTTCCTCTTTGGCATCTGCCAAGATTCGGGGGATGAATCCATCGAACGTATTCAGTTCGGTTTCACGGGATGTATCGCCAAGCCACATCGTGGAGCGAATGCTCTCGGCTATCGCCTCGCGGAAAAGAGCGGTTTCGGCCGCTTCGAGTTCCGTTCCGGTAAGATCGTCCATATTCACGTCGGGGCGGTTGGTAATCAACTCGTAAACCATCGAAAAATAGTCGTCTGCCGAATAACCGACTTCAGCCTTCACTCGTGACAGGTTGATGGTTTTCTGATATTTCTCCGCAGGAGAACCGCCATTCCATCCGGATGCGGTGTATTTCTGGAGAATATCTCCTGCCCGTTTCCAGAAATGGAGCGTCGTGGGCACCGGCATATTATACATAACCTTAATACCCAGAGCATTGGCATCCTTCCCTGTCAAAATAGGACGGAAAAAGATGGTTTCCAGGTCTTTTCCTGAATAGCTTTTGACCTGTTCGATTTTACTCATAAATTTTTGAAAATTAACAATTAAACGATAAAGTTGACATGGTGACGGCACGAAAACCCTCTGCCGTCCGAGGGCATACCCATTCTATGCCTATGCAAATAGGACCAGGAGAGACACACAGGTGAGTTCTATCGTTTCAAAGCCATCAAATCGTTTTCATAAGCCTCTTGATTGGCGGTTCGGTAGATATCTCCAACCGCCGACGGGTCTTCGACAGGCACAGTCCGAGTCCTGCATGCCTGTTTCTGCGCTTCACGCATGGCAGCGATATCAAGGCTTTTCGAACGCATCACATCCTCTTCCGATCGTACCTGAAGATCGACAGGGCCGGATGCCGGATCGATTGTATTCCCTTTCCCCCCGGGAGCATCTATTCGTTTTGAATCGGGTTTCCCTTCGTTTGCCGGATGGATCTCTGATTCCGGAATACCGCCGCCATCGGATTCGGAGAAAAACGGCCGATCGTTCAGGGTCTCCATTCTTGTGCGAATGGACTTCAAAAGTCGGGATACATCATCGATAACGGTCCTCAAACGGGATTGAACAATCCCTTTCGGAGAGGTATCCGACACCGGGTCGGGCAAGGGTGGCAACTCGGCGACCCCTATCAGAGATAGCGTTCCGGCATGTCCGTTTATCGGGCCCGATGCAACGATCCGGTCAGCGAGTCCGTATCCGATTACCTCTTCGGGAGAGAGCCAGCGCCCTTCACCACCGTTTTCATTCATCAGTTCGAAGTACTCCTCCGCCGGTCGTCCTGACCGGGAGGCGTAAATGGCTGCAATACGTTCATCGGTAGCTTCGAGCAACTCCCGAGTCCGGTCCAATGTCTGAGAATTACCCTCGGCACTGCTTCGGGAACAATGGATCAGATAGAGCGAATTGGCCGAAACCTCCCGACACCCGGGAGAAGCCGCCTGGGCGATAATCGTTGCCGCCGATGCCACATAACCGTAACAACGCGTAGTCACACGAGCTTCGAGAGCCGTAAGAGCTTCGTAAATCAACAAGGCATCATTCACATCGCCACCTGTCGATCGGATATTCACCACCACCTCATCCGTCCGGATATCGCTGATCCGACGCAATGCATTGCGGAAACGGTCATACGTGGCTACCCGATCGCCCGGGGATTCGAACTGCATATCTTCCGGGACCCCGATCACCCCCTCTATTTCGATGACCGCCATACCGCGACGATTGCGAATTCTGATTTCGGATACCATTTTATCGGTTTTCATTGGTTTTCTCATTTTTTGCATTTCCACTCCGTGGGGTCGAAGAGTGCGGGAAACGTCCGGCAACAGCATCGAACCCCACCCCTTTGTAATAATACATGCATTTCCGTACATACTCGTACGAACAACAGAACTTTTCGGCTGCTGCAAACATGGCATCGACCTTGCCGCTTCCCCGAGCCACCGTTTCGTCTACATACGCCCTTACGGTAAGCACCTTGCAGAGCGTAGTATCCACTACCCCGATCCGGATCAACATCTCGGTCAACTCACCGGCCGACATACCGGCATACCGGTCGACCACATTTTTCACCAAATTTTTTTCGTAAATTGTCAGTTCCATCGGGGTGTCAAAACATGGCTTGTTCCACTACGCTTTTTACGGCTCGTTGTGCCTCGGTAATCTCCGATTCGAGCACGTAAACCTTGATTTCAGAGAGTGTTTTTTTCAGGATTGCAGCGATTTCGGTCGCAGTTGCGCCCCCATATTGCGGGACATTCCACCCTTGTGCTGCAACAACCGTTGCGGGCAAAAACCGTTCGTCCGGGACAAACGATGACGCATAATCCGTCCCAGTGTCCCACATTCCGCCGTCATTGTCGTCCGGCACTCCGCCGGTCAGTTCAATTCGATAATAATCAGCCATTCGATTCAGATTTATACGATTCATGTTTTTCGGGCGTTCCAGCCGTACTTCATTGTATTCCCGGATTACCGATGAACACACATTTGGTCGATTGTGCGGCAGGGTTGTAGTCGCACACCTCCTCAAGGCGGTATTCACCCCATTCTCCGTCGATTCTCAACCGATACAAAGCCCTGAAATCGCGTCGCAGTCGGTTCGGCACGCTGAGAGCCTCTATATCTTCTGGAAAAAGTCGAAGATAGACCGTCAGACGACGGCTCCGGTTACAGCATGCGATTGCATCTTCGCGGAAAGGATGCAGTCCCGCCACACCGTCGCGATCCTCGAAACAGAGCGTAAACCCATTTTTCCTCAACGTTTCGCTGTCTCCCGAGAAAGAGGAGTCCGGATTCACATCCGGTTCTCGGTACGGGTTTTCGGTCCCCGGGAAATGGAAAGCCAACAACGGATAGTCAGTCCCGTTCGAAGGCCATCCCCACCGCTGTCCATCCGGCAAAGCGACCATTCCCAGGAAACGCACCACTTTGGGTGGA
>CASDWR010000258.1 GCA_949284665.1 uncultured Rikenellaceae bacterium
ATCATCGATTTCGAACTGGGTGTCAAGTTGACAGGGGCGGGATTCCCCGTTTACAAACGCGAAGGAGCCGCACTCCAACGCGCCTTGATCACCTACTTTCTGGACTGCAATACCGGCGCAGGCTATCAGGAAGTGATGCCTCCTATCATGGTCAACGAGGCTTCCGGTTTCGGTACGGGACAACTGCCCGATAAGGAAGGGCAGATGTATCATGCGGAAGTCGACAATTTCTATATGATTCCCACTGCCGAAGTGCCCGTAACGAACATTTATCGCGATACAATCCTCGACGAAAAGGATTTCCCGATCTGCATGACCGCCTATACGCCCTGTTTTCGTCGGGAAGCCGGCAGTTATGGGAAAGACGTACGCGGGTTGAACCGACTGCATCAGTTCGACAAAGTGGAAATCGTTCGTATCGAGCACCCGGAACGCTCTTACGAAGCTCTCGACCAGATGGTCGCACATGTCGAAGGAATTGTCCGAAGTCTGGAGCTACCCTATCGGATCGTACGTCTGTGCGGCGGAGACATGAGTTTTACCTCGGCTTTGACGTATGATTTCGAAGTCTATTCGGCCGCACAGGACCGATGGTTGGAAGTGTCATCCGTATCGAATTTCGAGTCGTTCCAGGCGAACAGGCTCAAACTGCGCTACCGCACGGCAGACAAAAAAACGCAACTGGCACACACCTTAAACGGCAGTTCATTGGCTTTACCCCGTATCGTGGCCGCTCTGCTCGAAAACAACCAGACTCCGTCGGGTATCCGAATCCCCAAAGTGCTGATCCCTTACACGCGATTCGATAAAATCGGAAAATAAAACGGATTGTCTGTACGGTATTCGGGATTTTTATTATATTTGCATGATTTCAACAACTAAACTTCAAAACAATGGCTTACAAAATCGATGAAAATGCTTGTGTGGCTTGTGGTTCCTGCATCGGCGAATGCCCGGTGGAAGCGATTTCCGCAGGTGACGTGTATGTGATCGACCCTGACAAATGTATCGATTGCGGTACATGCGCCGGCGTCTGCCCGAGCGAGGCGATCCACGAGGCATAAGACTCCGCGTCAAATAAGAAGGAGCCGCCGATGATTTATCGGCGGCTCCTTTCTTTTTGTTTCGGAGTATCGAGATGCAGATCTTCGACATCCGGCAAACGTTCGATCGGTTTTTGTCGCTCATTGCCTGCATTTCCGGCCGTAGTGGAGGAGCGTTATCGCTTGCGTGCCCCGTCAGGATTCAAATGGAGACTCTTTCCAGCAATTCTCGGAAAATCCTCAACTCTCTGCTTGATTCCCGGAAATTTCATCCCTCCGAGTGTTGCCATCCTCCGAACATTCCGGAATTTGGCATGGTTATATCATCGGGGTCAAAAGACACCTCTCAAAACTTCAGGTCGTACCATACAATCCTCGGTTCGGCCTCGTTCGTCAGGCAATACATCCTTCCCGTCGACCAGTCCACATCGAACGAAAGGATCTCTTGTTCCAGGTCATAGCACTTCTGCGGTCGTCCGGACCAGTCGAACGAAAGCACGCTGCCGATTTTCCTGCCGAAATCCGCTTCCGTTTGCGGCCGGACACCGACATATCCCACCAGAAAACGATCATCATCGCAAACCGTCCCGTCGAACATGAAATACATCGGATCCTGAATGTGTTGCACAAACGATCCCGCCTCGAAGACCCTTACGCCGAATTCGACACCCAACGGCCCACGGAGCCGTCGCTGCAATTCCATCTCCTTGTCATAAATATCAATACAGTCGATGGAACGACACATCAACACCGTATGACGGCCGTTCGGAGCTATACTCAAATCGGACTGAAAAATGGAATTGTTCGGTTTCCATTCTGCCGGTACCCGTTCCAATTCGGGGAACGATCCCACGGTATCCTGCACGACGCCCGATCGGTCCATAAGAATCATCCGGTTGTCCGACGAGGAGGAATCAAGTATCAGGAATCCCTTACCATCGCTCCGAGGAGCAATTCGCATGAACTGTGTCTTCTCAAACCGGAAAATCTCGGCCACTTCGAACCGGCGCTCGTCCGGCAACAAAGACAAACGCAACACTTTGCAATCCTGATTACCGGACACCCATACATCACCGTCTCGTACGACAATATCGTTGATTCCCAAAACCTCGTTGGTCGCACGACCGCGCCGGACCAACGATTCCACCCGACCTGTTTGCAAATCGACCACCGTCAATTGTCCTTCGGGCGACTTGTTGTCTCGTAGCAGCAGAAAACCC
>CASDWR010000259.1 GCA_949284665.1 uncultured Rikenellaceae bacterium
AGCAATTGGCAAAATGGCAAGCCAACCGTATCAATCCTGTGTCAGTTCGATCAACTGTTGGCGATAAGCAGCCAGAATCCGCGATTTTGAGATAAATCCCAGATAGATGTTATCCCTGTCAACCACGGGCAACATCCAGGCTTTGCTCTGTTCGAATTTTTCCAATACGGCCGTAATCTGTTCGTTTTTCTGGATCGTATCGGGAGGCGGTATCATATAATTGATCACCGGTGCGGAATATTTGCCACTGTCGAACATGTCTGCGCGCAAATCGTCCAACTGCACCACCCCGAGCAAAACACCCGATGCATCCAACACGGGAAAGATATTTCGTCTGGCAGTGGAGATAACCTCAACCAGATCGCCGAGGGTCGTCTTTTCATTCACAGGATGGAAATCGGTTTCCATCAGCTCGTCCAGTTTCAGGAATACCAGCACCGACTGGTCCTTGTTGTGTGTCAGGAGTTCGCCGCTCTTACGTAACTTTTTTGTGTAAATCGAATCCGGTTCAAGATAATAGTCGATAGCAAATGAAAGGGAAGAAACGAGCATCAATGGGACGAAAAGTCCATATCCATTGGACAGTTCTGCGATCAGGAAGATGGATGTCAACGGGGCATTCATTACTCCGGACATCACACCGGCCATACCGACCAGCGTAAAGTTGAGAATCGGCAAGTCCATTCCCAACCACGTATTGCAACCATAAGCGAGGGCACCTCCGGTGAAAGCTCCCACGAAAAGTGAAGGCGCGAATGTTCCGCCCACACCTCCGGCGGCATTGGTGGCAGACATGGCGATCACCTTGAAAAAAACCATGGCTGCCAAATAAAGTACCACTACCCACGGAATATGACGAAACCGATAGAAAAGCGAGTTGTTGAACAACATGTCGATTCGACCATGCATCAGATCGGTAAAAGAGTCGTACCCCTCACCGTAGAGAGGAGGGAAGACGAAGATCAACACGCCGAGCACCAAACCGCCGACAAGCCACTTGCGGCCCTGCGACGGCATCCGTTCGAAAATTGAGGCTACCCGTGTGTTCATCGAGGTGAAATAGTAGGAAACCAACCCGCAAACACAGGCAAGCAAAGCATACATGGGGAGATTCGACAATTTGAATTTCCCTACAGATTCGACAGCCAGCACAGGATCAAATCCATTCAGAAAAAACATCAGCGTGGTCGCCGTAACCGTTGAAATAAGCAAAGGCACAATTGCACCCATCGAGATATCGAGCATCAAAATCTCCAACACGAACACCACTCCGGTAATGGGGGCCTTGAACACGGCGGCAATTGCAGCAGCAGCGCCACATCCGAGTAACATGGTAACATGTCGGTAATTGAGTTTCATGATCCTACCGACATTCGAACCGATGGCTGCACCTGTCAGGACAATCGGGGCTTCCGGTCCTACAGAGCCACCGAAACCGATGGTCAGGGCTCCTCCCACCATTGAAGAATAGCAATTGTGCGGGCGGATCAACGACCCCTTTTTGCTCATGGCATACAGTACCCGCGTCACCCCTTCCGAAATATTGTCCTTGATGACATACCGCACGAAAAGTGTGGCGAGGATAATGCCGATCACCGGATAGACCAGGAATAAAAAACCGGCGGAATTCACAGGGAACCAACTTACCAACCCCTCTTTTATCCAGTGCAGAAGCGATTCGAACAGATATGTCGCAAATCCGGCCGTAAGGCCCACGATTACGGCCAACACAATCATTAACTGACGGTCCGACAGACGTTTCGTCAATACCATCAGCAACAGATACAACCTTTCCGAATTCCTGCTTTCCTTCATAAAACCGGTTTTCTCCGATTCTTCGGCCCTCCCCCGTTATCTCCGCACCGTGGTGTCTTTCGAGCAAATCACAGGGATATGCTTTGAGAACGGCATCCCCTCTTCGTCAAAAGGCAACCGTTGTCCCGACGAAAATTCGAAAGACATGGTATCGGGAATCAAAAGGGGTGGATTCCCATGATTTCGCGTACGTCGGCGAGTGTACGGTCGGCACTGCGTCGCGCTTTGGCCGCACCGTCCGTAACCACCTCGTGCAAATATTTGTCATTCGAACTGATTGCTTCGATACGTTCGCGAATCGGGGCAACGGTTCGAATGATATCTTCAGCCAACTGTTTTTTCAACTCCCCGTAGCGGATCTCGCAAGAGGCGTACTTCTCTTTGAAATAGGCAACCGTAGAGGGTTCCGAGACCGCATCCATGATCGTGAAGATATTGGCCACTGGCTCACTGAAAGGAGAATTCGGTTCCGTCGGACCACTGTCGGTCACCGCCTTCATCACCTTTTTGCGAATTACCTCATCCGAATCGGAAAGGAATATTCCATTCCCTTCGCTTTTCCCCATTTTACCCGTTCCGTCCAATCCGGGAATTTTCACCAATTCCCGCCCGAAATTATAGGGGACACTCTCCGGGAAATAATCGACCCCATAAATTTGGTTGAAACGACGGGCAAAACGGCGTGTAAGTTCCAGATGTTGTTCCTGATCCTTACCGACCGGCACATAATCGGCCCTGTGAAGCAATATGTCAGCTGCCATCAACACCGGATAGGTCAACAAACCGGCATTGACATTCTCCGGATTTTTGCGTACCTTGTCCTTGAAAGATGCCGTACGCTCCAATTCACCGACGTACGCATGCATGCTCAACAGGAGCGAGAGTTCCGCCACCTGCGGCACATCGCTCTGAATATATATGGTGGCCACCTGAGGATCGATCCCGGCAGCCAAATATTCCGAAAGGATCTGTTTTACGTTTCCGTGCAATCGGGTCGGGTCGGGATGTGTGGTCAGCGAATGGTAATCCGCTATAAAGAAAAAACATTCCGCATCATGCTGCATCGTAACAAAATTCTTCAACGCGCCGAAATAGTTGCCCAAATGCAGTTGTCCGGTGGAGCGGATTCCGCTCAATACTCGTTTCATAGCTCCGTTTTCTGATTTTTCGATGCGCAAATATATCAAATTATTGAAAATTGGACTACTTTTGTCAATACTATTTCATGCGGAAGAAACGAATTCGGTTCGGCGGGCGACATCTCTTCCCCTTCAGAGGGATATCGGCCGATGAGGATTTTTTCAGGAGGAGGGTTTGCTTGCCATGCGTGGATACCGATACGGGCAGCGGACAAAGAGGGATTTCCTTATAAACGAATTTCCGAATGCCGGACAAATCCGCAAAGAGACAACATATCTAACGACGTTGCATGAATACCTATTGGAGACTTCTCGGCTTTGCGAAACCCATCGAAAAATTCGCTATCCCCTATTTCTTCTACACTTTGCTCCACGCTTTGTTCAATACGTTCAACTTCGTGATGATCATGCCTATCGTCAACATGCTTTTCGACAAAAGCCAAGTGATCGAACATGTGACCCATATGCCGCCGTTCGCCATGAACATGGACTATTTCAACGCTCTGATCAACTTCACACTCTATCGGATATACGGCGAGAACTACGATGTGATGGGGGTGTTGATGCTTTTGGCCGTCATCGTCTCTTTC
>CASDWR010000260.1 GCA_949284665.1 uncultured Rikenellaceae bacterium
CCTCATAGTTGGTTTTTATACTATATGTTGTAAAAAATATATGTGTGTTTGTTTTTGCAAAAATATCCTCAAAAATTTGGATTTGATTGTACATTTATGTTTTTTTGCAACATATTTACATCGTGTGAAATTTTATACACCGAAACGGATCAACCGAATTCAAAAAATAGTGAGAAATTATGATGTCGATTCCCGTAGCAGTAGAAGAAGTAATCAAAAAGAAACCTTTCTTGGAAGGGGCATTGGTGGATGGACTGATCAATTTGTCGGCTTTGGCCCGTCAATTGAAGCCGGAAGTGGAGCAGAAAATCGGTAAGCCTGTAAATGACAGTGCGGTGATTATGGCATTGAACCGGTTGGTCCCCCGATTGGAACTCGTATCGACCATGAAAATCAGAAAAGTGGTGGAGAATATGGGCGATATTATCGTGCGGTCGAACCTGGCGGATTATACGTTCATCAATACTTCGACCTTGTATACCCTTCAGGCGAAATTGTTGAATCAGGTGAATTCGTTGAAGAATGTGTTTTGTACCTTTTCGCAGGGGATCTATGAAACGACCCTTGTGGTCAGTGATTCGATCGTACCGCTTGTCGAAGAGATTTTTGTTAACGAAAGGTTGATTTGTAAGAATACCGATTTGTCGTTGATAACGGTGAAACTGCCTTCCGACAATACACTTTGTCCCGGAGTTTACTACTGTCTTTTCAAGGAGTTGGCATGGGATAATATCAATGTGGTGGAGGTGATCAGCACATCCAATGAGTTTACGATTGTCGTGAGTGACGAAGATATCCATCGGGCTTTTTCCATCCTGATGGAGGTGAAGCGGAATATTGTGAACGAAAGGTGACAATGTTAAGAAAACAACATGTCTGCAATGGCGAGCAATGCGAATGAAATACTCGCCAGACCATTCATCAATCCGAACGCCGCGCCGATCCGATCGGTTTTCGAAGGAAGAAACAGCAAATGCTGTACGATGAGCAACGTAATGAAGAGGGCGGTCCCAATCCAATAGAGCGTACCGGAATCATAGAGTATTCCGAGGATCATGATCGCATAGGTTGTTACCAGATGCAGCAGGATGCTGATCAAACTCGAAGTCCGTGCCGAAAAGCGGGAAGGGATCGAATGGAGCGCGTGTTGTCGGTCGAAATCAGCGTCCTGCAATGAATAGAGAATATCGAAACCGGCAGTCCAGGTTATCACGGCTCCGGCCAGTATGAGAGGGTAAAAGGTGATGTTGCCCGTCACGGCTATGTAAGCGCCCACGGGTGCAATTCCCAGGGCGATGCCGAGGATAACGTGTACCCACGCCGTAATTCGTTTGGCATAGCTGTAACTGAGAATGATGAATAGGGCAACGGGCGAAAGGTATAGTGTAAGTCGATTGATCGTAGCTGCAACGATGAGAAAGCCGATGGCATTGACGATTACGAATCGCAGTGCGGCGCGTGGGGAGATTCGCCCGGCAGGGATTTCGCGTGAGGCAGTCCGAGGATTGGCAGCATCGATATCGCGATCTGCCCATCGGTTGAATCCCATGGCAGTATTTCGGGCGAATATCATGCATAATATGATTTTTACCAACAGCCAGCCGTCGAATGGAATATCTGTGCTGGTCAGGGCAAATATATAGGCTGTCACCGCGAAAGGCATGGCGAAAATGGTGTGGCTGAATTTTACCAGCGACGCATATTTGGCGACGGTATTCATGAATCTCTGTTTTTTTTCGCAGCAAAAATATTAACTTTGCACGGTTTAGCATAGGGAGTACATGAAAAATATCAGAAATTTCTGTATCATCGCACATATCGATCATGGAAAGAGTACGCTTGCTGATCGTTTGCTCGAAAGAACCAATACGGTTTCCGAGCGTGAATTGCAGGCGCAGGTATTGGACGACATGGAACTTGAACGGGAAAAAGGAATTACGATCAAGAGCCATGCCATTCAGATGCAATACGATCACAATGGTGAAACGTATGTGTTGAATCTGATAGATACTCCGGGTCATGTGGACTTTTCGTACGAAGTTTCCCGTGCCATTGCATCCTGTGAGGGTGCCTTGTTGGTGGTCGATGCGACACAAGGCATTCAGGCGCAGACGATATCTAATCTATATCTGGCATTGGAGCACAATCTGGAAATCGTGCCGGTCCTGAACAAGATCGATATGGAATCGGCGATGATTGAAGAGGTCAA
>CASDWR010000261.1 GCA_949284665.1 uncultured Rikenellaceae bacterium
GTCGATAACAGGCCCGGATACGTTCGATGGCGTTCTGACCATCTCGGGAACCGGAGCGGGCGGGGCATTGAGGCGGATTCCCGAGATCGAGGGGTACGCAAAGGTCGGGAAATTCGAACTTGTTTCGATGCCTCAGGTGAACGATGTGTCGATTCCGGGCCTGGAACAAGCGGGGGATCTTTCGGTGCGGTCCGTGGGAGGATCGGCATCGTCGTTTTTCATGGAGTTCGGTTCGTTGGTAGAAGTGACCGGAACTTTATCGTGTGAGTCGAACGGCAAAAACGGGCTTGCCTCATGTGAAATCCATTTTCCGAAACTCGAACGGGTGGGAGAGCGACTCGATCTGTATACGAATGCAGCCTGCCTGACCCGGATCGGATTCCCATCGTTGGCAGAGGTAGGGAGCAATGCGGGTACTCCACCTGAAGGAGATTCGGATTATGCACTTCGTGTAGTGCCTGCCGGGTGTGCCGAAGGGTTTGAATTGCCCCGGTTGAGGATAGTGCGAGGGAATGCCCTGCTGCAGACATGGACAACTTTGATGAACAAGATAACTTCCATTTCTGCCCCGTTGTTAACGACCGTAACAGGCAACCTGACCATCGGTTACGTGAAAGGCTCTTCGTCGACCTATCGATGTTCTACATTGACAAGGTTGGATTTCCCGTCGTTGATGGATACACAGTCTGTTCGAATCGGCATGTTGACGGAGTTGACCGATTTTTCCTCTTTTGCCGGGGTCGTGTCTGCATTGGACGGTTCGGGATGGACGGTTACCGGATGCGGCTATAATCCGAGCTTTGACGATATGGTGGCGGGACGGTACAAGACAGAGTAGGGATGAAGAACGGATTCGTCATGACAGAAAGAGTAATGCGGTCGGCCATAGTTGTTTTTCTTGCAGGAATGTGTGTTACCGGGGCATTCGCACAACAAAAGGGTACGAATGAAGGCGAGGATACGACTGCCGTGAATCCTGCCTGGTCAATGGCAATCGACCGGGTAGAGGTGGTGACCGAACGCCCCATGAAGGATATCGGTATTCAGAAAACCCGTCTCGACACGACCGTTTTGCATGAGAATATCGCCTTGTCGATGGGTGACGTCCTTACATATCATTCAACCATTTTTATGAAGAGTTACGGACGGGCGACACTTTCCACAGCCTCTTTCCGGGGTACATCCGCATCGCATACGCAAGTGACATGGAATGGGATGAAGATCAACTCGCCGATGTTGGGAATGGTCGATTTTTCCATGATTCCATCCTGTTTTGTAGACGGTGCTTCTTTGTTGCACGGGACCTCGTCGGTAACGGTGTCCGGCGGTGGACTCGGCGGAGCGATTGCCCTGACGACCAAGCCGGCCGACCGGCAGGGTTTCGACATGCAGTTCATACAGGGAATCGGTTCGTTCGAGACGTACGACGAGTACTTTCGCTTGACTTACGGGAGCCGGCGTTGGCGAATGTCGACGAGGGCGGTTTACGTGTCATCGGAGAACCGTTTCAAATACAGAAATTACGACAAGGCCGATCATTTGGTATATGATGAGAACGGGAAACTGGTGTCGTTCGAATATCCGGTGGAACGCAATCGCAACGGGGCTTTCGAGGATCTGCACATTTTACAGGAATTGTATTATGATGCAGGCCGTGGCCACCGGTTCGGATTGTCTGCGTGGTGGACGAATTCCGAAAGGGGGGTTCCGATGCTGAAGGCGGATTACAAGGAGGAGTCCGATTACGTGAATCGCCAGGGAGAAGACACATTCCGAGGAGTGTTGTCGTGGGATATGATTCGAAACGATACCCGTCTTGGCGCACGGGCGGGATATACGTACACTGGGTTGGGATACGATTATTCGAGCGATCAGGGGTCCGGGACGTTTGTTGAACTCGTTCGGTCGCGAAGTTATTTGAATACGTTTTATGGGGAATTGGACTGGGAACATGCCCGGGGAGACAAATGGTTTTTTACGGCTAATCTTTGTGCCTATCAACATTTTGTGGTGAGCAAGGATCGGAATATCCTTACACAGCAGGGGACGAAAGCGGTGGTCGGTTACGATCAGGCGCGCCTTGAGATGTCGGGATATCTTTCGGCCAAATGGAGACCGATTTCCCGGGTGGGGATCTCCGTGGCATTGCGCGGCGATCTGTGCGGCGACCGATTTGCACCGCCGATACCTGCTGCCTTTTTCGAATATACGGTTTCGAAACGCGGCAATGTGGTGTTGAAAGGCTCCGTGTCGCAGAATTATCGTTTCCCTTCGTTGAACGATCTCTATTTTTTGCCGGGCGGCAATCCTGATCTGAAGGTGGAACGGGGATTCTCCTACGACGGCGGAATACAGTTTGCTCTCGGAAGGAATGAGCGTTTTTCATTGCGGGGAGAAGCAACGATTTTCGATTCCCGGATCAAAGACTGGATTATCTGGTTGCCCACAGCCAAA
>CASDWR010000262.1 GCA_949284665.1 uncultured Rikenellaceae bacterium
AGGAGTGGCTTATGGCAACGGCACAATCTACGCTGCCAACCAGGCCGAACCGACCCTTATCTTCTGTTGCTCACCGGATGGGAACGTAAAAGGGACTATCGATATCACATTCGCCACCTTCCTTTCAGACATTTGCTTCGACTCATCGGACAACACATTATGGATTCTCGACAGTAAAAAACAGAGCATCTTCCATTGTACGCTTTCGGGCGACCTGATCGCGACCTATTCGGTGGATTTCGTTGCCAAGGCAGAAGCGATGGCCATCGATCGCGCACGGAATACGATATGGATCGGATGTGACCAGACCAGCAAACTCTATCGAGTCGATTTCGATTTCTGACATGCCATTTCCCCGGCTGTTGCGGAAGGTTCATGGAACCGCATCCGCAACAGCCGGAAAAAACGATTTCCGTCGGCACTCTCTCAACGGCCGAAGCCTTCCGCCAAATCGCACGACATCGGTCTCCCCATGGAATCGGATATCGAATCCGGATCCACTACTTCAACCTGAAATAACGACACTATGGAACAAGAGAACAAAATCCCCACGGCATTCGATCCGCTGGACATGAATAACTACAAGATCGAGAAACTTCCCAAAATGCCGAAATCGGGGTTCGAAAAACACATGCAACGGTTCGGAGGGCCGTTGGCCATACTGGTATTCATCCTGCTCTATTGGGTGATCGACATCTCCTTCTTGCAAAATATCGATCCCGAGACGCTGGGCAGTACCGCACTCAAACGCTACAACGAAGTGGGTGCGCTCGGCTTTACCCGGATCAATTATGCCATGCTGGCTGTTTTTGCAGCAGCCATCATCCTGTGGGTCACCGAAGCCATACCCAACTACCTGACCTCGTTGATCGTGATCCTTTCAATCGTACTTACCGGCATCACCAGCGATAAAACGGCATATGCACAATTGGGGCATCCGGTCATGTGGCTCAACATCCTCTCGTTCGTTTTGGCGAGCATGCTCGTCAAAACAGAAGTAGCAAAACGGTTTGCATTATGGTTCGTGTTGAAATTCGGAAAGAACTCGCGCGGAGTAATGTTCAGCTTTATCGTCATCAACCTCGTGCTGTCTGCCTTCATCTCCGCCACCACGGCCAAAGCAGCCATTTTGTTACCGATCTTCATGGTCGTGGCCGCGATCTACGGCGCTACGGGAGGCGAACATCGAAACAATTTCGGACGCAACCTCGTTCTTCAGAATCTATTCCAAATCAACCTCGGGGCCAATGCTTTCCTTACCGGATCCGGAGCGACACTGTTGGCCGGATCTCTGATTGCCGGTGCTATGGGCTGGAGTTCGTTCAGTTATCAGGACTGGTTCAAGGCCGCTTTCCCGATGAGTGTGCTGCTGATCTTTATCGGCTGGTGGGTCGGAACAAAACTCATCTTCCCCATTAAAAAAGAGGAGAGTGTACCTCAAATCGAAGGAGGTATGGAAAGATTGCGGGAAGAGTACCGAAAACTCGGTAAAATGAAGCCAGAAGAGTATCGTGCCATCGCTATCTTCGTGACGGTGCTGCTACTTTGGGCTACCGACAAGCAACACGGAATCAACCAAACGGCCGTAGCTTTCATGGGAGCGGTCGTTGCTCTGCTTCCGAAGGTAGGGGTGGTAAAATGGAACGACGTGGATATCCCGTGGCATTTGCTCCTTTTCTCTGCGGGGGCTTATACGCTCGGTGCCGGGCTCGATGCCACTGGACTCCCCGGAACGATGGTCAACGTCGCATTCGACCACCTCGGCATTACGGCCCAAACGCCCTATTGGGCTCTTTACATGATCCTGACCGGCACAATGTTGATCAGTGCACTGATCTTTTCATCCAAAACCATGCAAACGCTCATCTTCGTACCCATTGCCATCGGTGTGGCTCAAAAATTCGGGTATCCGGTAATGAGCCTCGCTTTCCCTGTCGCCATGCTTGTCGGACACGTGTACGTATTGCCATTCAACAGCAAACCGGCTGCCCTGCTCTACACGACAAACCAATACAGTTGGAGCGATACGTTCCGTTTCGGTATTACCATGATGGGTATCAGCTGGCTCGTTATTATCCTGTGGGGTGAAACAGTTTTACGCTGGTTGGGATACACGAACGGATTATTTTTCTAATTTTGTAAAAGAACGACCGGTGGTATGATCGAAATCAAGGCCAAAATACACGACAAATTTTCCATCGAATTCAAGGTCGGATTCGTTGTGAGACGCAAAGTAAAAAAGAATCTCTTTGCGATCAACACCTGGATTTTCGTGCCAAACAGCCTCGACATCAACCCGCAAACATACGGGAAGGACCAATTCTACCGGGATGTAAAATCGAACGTCCGACTCATCACACCTCAGTTTATTTTGCGGGACATTGCGGGCGGCGAGGCAATTCCTCTGACCCATTTGAGAAATGCGCTCGACGCCCTCGCATCCTCCCCTACCCGGACCAATATCGTCGAATACGAATATCAGATCAAAATGTTTGCGGCTATTTTCAAAAGTTCGCTCCGCAACGAAACGATCCATATTCGCAACAGCAACGTTCCGGAAGACCTGGTTTTCCTGTGCGACTCGTTCGTCGACAACATTCGCCACATTTTAACCGGTTATCGCAGTCTCCGTCAAATTATCAATACTCCGACCGTCAATGACGAATTGCGTGCCTATTTCTCTTTCGGAGATGAATTCTTGAGTCATATCACCGAATTTTACACCTACCGGGTTGTCCGTAAAGTGGAATACCTTTCCGATTCGGAATATTACCAAAAGGTCCGTGACAAACTGACTGAACTCATCCGGGAAGAACAGGCATACAAAAGGAAAAACGGATACCATACCGTCACACCGAATGATCCGGAAGGAAACCGCGATCTGATTTTCCGCCACGGCATTCTCAAAAAATACATCGAAAGCGCCCTCTACATCAAATTGAATAAAAAACGAGACGGATATGCGGTCGAACAGATGTATTACAGTATCGCTGCCGGATTGGCCATGATATTCGCCACCACCGTTGCATTCACATTCCAGAAGAAATTCGGCAACTTCACCATGCCTCTTTTCGTCGCACTGGTCGTCAGTTACATGGTCAAGGACCGGATCAAAGAGTTGATGCGCTATTACTTCGCCCACAGACTCGGGAAGCAGTATTTCGACAACAAGGCATCCATTAACATCAAGGAGGAACCCGTCGGCTGGATCAAGGAGGGAGTGGATTTCATCACGGACAGCAAAACCCCGCGCGAGGTGCTTGAGCTCCGCAACCGAAGCAGTCTGTTGAAGGCAGAAAACCGTATTTTCGATGAAAAAATCATCCTTTACCGCAAACTGGTCTATATCGACAGCGAAGAACTTGAACGCCATAACGAA
>CASDWR010000263.1 GCA_949284665.1 uncultured Rikenellaceae bacterium
CGAATGTCTGTTCCGAGGTTTGGGAATCGATCGATGCACCTTTGCGGATTTCACGGATGGCCGCAATCAACTCTTTTTCGGATACCCCGCTGTTCCTTAACAGTTTGGATACTTGTCCGCCATCCATGAGCAGACCGAGCAACAGATGTTCTATGGAAGCGAATCTGTCGTTGAAGGTTTTGGTATAGTCCACTGCCTTTTGGATCGCCCGGGAGGAGGCCTGTGAGAAATAGTTTTCCCCATCCCCGCCGGATACCCGCGGCAGCGTGGCAATCATACTCTGCACGTCGGAACGAAGCGTTTTCACGTTGACACCCACCCGCGACAGCAGATAGGACGGGAGCGCCTCTTCGTCTTCCAGCAATGCAGCCAGGATGTGAACCGGTTCGACAGCCTGGTTCCCATTGTTCGAAGCGATCGTGAAAGCTTGTTGTAAGGCTTCCTGCGCTTTGATCGTCAGTGTGTTGATGTTCATATTGTTATCTCCTTTCCGTCTCTTGTGAGACATTCGTTTTATCGTATTACCTATCAAATCATTTGCCACTTCTCGAATCGGATTTTTTGACATTCCGGTTTGAAGTTTTGGCGGCGACATTCCGACAGGGTTGTCATAATGACTGGACAGGAGTGTCAAATTGTCGAATATTGGGGCTTCATTCGCGATGATCTTTTCGTAACAAGGTATATTTTCAACCGATCTGCAAGATTCGGCTATCCGAAGATGAAAAAAATGCGTTTTGTGGGGCGCAGATTGGACGATAAACGAATTATAGATAATGTATGTGTTTAAGTGTTTGAAATACAGTATTTAATGTGCGATATTCCAGATTTGCTGATAAGGGAAATCTATTATTTTTAATTATCTATAAGAAAAAAGAATTGGCAAAAGGTGCGGATATGGGCTAAATCGGCCCTGAACGAGCCTCAGAGCAGCGAAATCGGGCAAAAAAAATTGATCAAAATATGGCGGTTAAAAAAAAATCGCTAACTTTGCACTCCGTTTTGTGACGGAATTACGAGTAATCAACTAAAACAAAGGACAAAAAAGTAATTAGAAATGCCAACTATTCAACAGTTAGTAAGAAAAGGGCGGGTACAATTGGAGTTCAAGAGCAAAGCTCCGGCACTCGATGCGTGTCCGCAACGCAGAGGGGTTTGCGTGCGTGTGTACACTACGACTCCCAAAAAGCCTAATTCGGCTATGCGTAAGGTTGCAAGGGTGAAGTTGACCAATGGGAAAGAGGTGAATGCCTATATCCCGGGCGAAGGCCACAACTTGCAGGAACACTCCATTGTTCTGGTACGAGGCGGTCGTGTAAAAGACCTCCCGGGTGTTCGTTATCACCTGGTCCGCGGAGCTCTCGATTCAGCAGGTGTGGACGGACGTCGTCAGCGTCGTTCGAAATATGGAGCCAAGAGACCCAAGGCCGCAGCCAAGAAGTAATCGCAACGAATTTTATTTTCAAAAGTTAAAGTCAGATATAAGAAATGAGAAAAGCAAAGCCTAAAAAGCGAATTCTACTTCCGGATCCCAAATTCTCGGACGTACTTGTGACGAGATTTGTCAATAACCTGATGCTGGATGGTAAGAAGAGTATTGCTTATACGATATTCTACGATGCGTTGGATATCGTCGGCGAGAAGATGAAGGATGCAGACAAGGCTCCTCTGGAGATTTGGAAGCAGGCATTGGAAAACATCACTCCGCAAGTGGAGGTGAAGTCGCGTCGTATCGGCGGTGCCACATTCCAGGTTCCTACTGAAGTGAGACCCGAGCGCAAAATTTCACTGTCGATGAAAAATCTTGTCCTTTATTCTCGTAAACGCGCCGGTAAATCGATGGCGGAAAAACTTGCCGCTGAAATTATGGCTGCCTACAATCAGGAAGGCGCCGCATTCAAACGCAAAGAAGAGATGCACCGTATGGCTGAAGCCAATAAGGCATTCGCACACTTCAGATTTTAGGGTTAGGAGAGACAGAGGTATATGGCAAGAGATCTTAAATTTACGAGGAATATCGGTATCATGGCTCACATCGATGCCGGTAAGACGACCACTTCGGAACGAATTCTGTTCTACACGGGTAAAACCCACAAGATCGGAGAGGTGCACGAAGGCGCTGCCACCATGGACTGGATGGTACAGGAACAGGAACGAGGTATTACGATCACCTCGGCTGCAACGACCACCTTTTGGCACTATAATGATAAGATTTATCAGATCAATATCATCGACACCCCGGGACACGTGGATTTTACCGTTGAGGTAGAGCGTTCGTTGCGCGTATTGGATGGCGCTGTGGCTACGTTTTGTGCCGTTGGCGGAGTGGAGCCTCAGTCTGAGACCGTATGGCGTCAGGCAGACAAATACAATGTACCCCGTATCGGTTATGTGAATAAAATGGACCGGACGGGTGCCGACTTCCTGGGCGTATGCGCACAAATCAAGGAACGACTCGGAGCAACTGCCTTGCCGGTCGTTTTGCCGATCGGAGCGGAAGACAAATTCTCCGGAATCGTAGACCTTATATATAATAAGGCACTTATCTACGACGATGACAAGAAGAGCGAACTTGTGAACTATGCCATTGAGGAGGTTCCCGCAGCCATGAAGGTCGAAGTCGAAGAGTGGCGTAACAAACTCATTGAAGAGGTCGCCTCGGTAGACGATGCCTTGATGGAAAAATTCTTTGAGGATCCCGATTCGATCACTCCGGAAGAATTGATAGCTGCTATTCGTAAGGCTACCTGTCAAATGAAGATTGTTCCCATGCTTTGCGGTTCGTCTTTCAAAAATAAGGGCGTACAGAAATTACTCGATTACATTGTGGCATTCCTGCCATCGCCTGTGGATGTGGAAGCTATTCAGGGAACCGATCCCAATACGGGTAAAGAGGTGGTGCGTCAGCCTTCGGAAAGCGAACCTTTCTGCGGGTTGGCTTTTAAAATCGCTACCGATCCGTATGTGGGACGTCTGGCCTTTGTACGTGTCTATTCTGGTGTGCTCGATGCGGGAAGTTATGTGTTCAATTCCCGTTCCGGCAAAAGGGAGCGTATCAGCCGTATCTATCAGATGCATGCCAACAAGCAAAATCCGATGGAATCGGTCGGTGCGGGCGACATTTGTGCCGTTGTAGGGTTTAAGGATATTCGTACTGGAGATACATTGTGTGATGAGAAGGCTCCGATCGTATTGGAGTCCATGACGTTCCCCGAACCGGTAATCGGTCTCGCCGTTGAACCCAAAACACAGAAAGACCTTGACAAACTCGGTATCGCTTTAGGCAAACTCGCCGAAGAGGACCCGACCTTTACGGTGGAGACTGACGAAGACAGCGGCCAAACGATCATTCGCGGTATGGGCGAGTTGCACTTGGAGATCATTGTGGATCGTCTGAAACGCGAGTTCGGAGTGGAAATCAACCAAGGCCAACCTCAAGTGAACTACAAGGAGGCTCTTACGGGTACTGTGCAGCATCGCGAAGTCTTCAAGAAACAGTCGGGAGGTCGTGGTAAGTTTGCGGATATTATTTTCGAAATTGGCCCGGCCGACGAGGGAGTCTCTGGCTTGCAGTTCATAGATGAAGTGAAAGGCGGAAATGTTCCCAAAGAGTATATTCCTTCTGTACAGAAAGGGTTCGAAGCTGCTATGAGCAATGGCCCGTTGGCAGGATTCGGTATCGACAGTATGAAGGTAACCCTTAAGGATGGTTCGTTCCACCCGGTGGATTCCGACTCACTCTCTTTCGAGATATGTGCTCGTAACGGTTTCCGTGCAGCCGGTGCGAAAGCGAGTCCCGTCATCAAGGAACCTGTAATGACGGTCGAAGTGGTAACCCCCGAGGAGTATATGGGCGATATCATCGGTGACCTCAACAAGCGTCGCGGTCAGGTGAGCGGAATGGAATCAAAAGGTCCGGCCCGTGTGATAAAAGCCAAAGTACCCCTTTCCGAAATGTTCGGATATGTGACCGTATTGCGTACTCTTTCGTCGGGTCGTGCGACATCTTCCATGGAGTTCTCCCATTTCGAAGAGGTTCCCGCTGCTCTGGCTAAAGAGATTATCGTTAAGCAAAGTGGTAAAAAACAAGAGATTGAATAGTTATCGATATGAGTCAGAAAATTAGAATCAAACTGAAAGCGTACGACCACAACCTGGTTGACCAATCGGCCGAGAAGATCGTTAAAACCGTGAAAAATACCGGGGCGGTGGTGAGCGGTCCTATTCCGCTGCCGACTCAAAAGAAGATTTTTACGGTAAACCGTTCTACCTTCGTGAACAAGAAGGCACGTGAACAGTTCCAACTCTGTACGTTCAAGCGGATTCTCGACATTTACAGTTCCACACCCAAAACGATCGATGCGTTGATGAAACTCGAACTGCCCAGTGGCGTCGAGGTAGAGATCAAGGTTTGACGTGGATCGATCGTTTTCAGTCGACGGAATAATGAATGAAGAACACCGCATGAGTTGAGTCGTAAGTGCGGTAACCAGAAGTGATGTAGGGTGTCGGAGTGAGAAGGAATTGAAGCGATGATCGGTCGCAGACAAAAAACGGATATCTGTCATGGGACAGAGTCCGAACTCGATCGGACGTCGAAATCCCTCCCTCGACAACCGAGATTCACGAACCTGTATA
>CASDWR010000264.1 GCA_949284665.1 uncultured Rikenellaceae bacterium
AAGTCGCGGATACGGGGCAAAGCCACGGCGATCAGCCTCTCCAGGAATTCGTACATCTTGTCCGACCGAAGAGTCACTCGTACCCCAATCGGCATTCCCTTACGGAGTTTAAAGTTCGAAATATCCTTTCTCGAACGGGTCATCACGGCTTTTTGTCCGGTGATCAGCGTAAGTTCCTGCTGTGCGATTTCGATCAGTTTCTTGTCGGCTACGGCTTGTCCGAGACCCTGGTTGATTACGATCTTTTCAAGTTTCGGCACCTGCATGATGCTCTTGTAACCGAACTCCTTTACAAGGGCAGGCACGATCTGCTCCTTGTAATTCTTTTTGAGTGTAGGAACGTATGTTGCCATTATTTGATCTCCTCCCCTGATTTTTTAGCGTAACGAACTAATTTACCGTTTTCATTGATTCTACGGCCCACACGGGTAGGTTTTCCCGTTTTGGGGTCTGCCAACTGCAGGTTGGAGATATGAATCGGGGCTTCCTGCTCGATGATTCCTCCCTGAGGATGTTTGGCATTGGGCTTGGTATGCTTTTTAATCATGTTGAAGCCTTCGACGATTGCGCGTTGATTCTTCACATCGACCTCCAGCACACGGCCGGTCTTCTCCTTGCTTTTGCCGTCGCCGGCGATCACAAAGACCGTATCCCCTTTCTTGATATGTAATTTCGTTGACATCTTTACTCTTTGATTTTTAAATTACAATACTTCGGGAGCAAGAGAGATGATTTTCATGTACTGGTCACGAAGCTCACGTGCCACCGGGCCGAAAATACGGGTCCCTCTCATTTCGCCTTGGTTATTCAGAAGTACTACGGCATTGTCGTCGAAACGAATATAGGAGCCGTTGGTACGCCTGATCTCCTTTTTGGTTCTCACTACGACCGCCTTGGAAACCGTTCCCTTCTTGATATCTCCCGAAGGGGTAGCGCTCTTGACAGTCACTACGATTTTGTCGCCGATACTCGCGTAACGTTTCCCCGTTCCGCCCAGCACACGGATACAGAGGACCTCTTTCGCACCGCTGTTATCGGCTACTACGAGTCTGCTTTCTTGTTGTATCATGACTATTTCGCTCTTTCAATTATTTCTACTAATCTCCAACGCTTGGTTTTGCTCAAGGGGCGTGTCTCCATCAGTCTTACCGTATCGCCTTCGTTGCAGGTGTTCTGGTCGTCCTGAGCTACGAATTTGGTCGTCTTATTGACGAACTTTCCGTAGATCGGATGTTTCACCTTCCTTTTTACGGCGACCACGATGGATTTGTCCATTTTGTTGCTGACAACCACCCCGACTCTTTCTTTTCTAAGATTTCTTTCCATGTCGGTAAAATTATTTAAGGTTCTTTTGACGCAGGACTGTCAGCATTCGAGCTATATCTCTGCGGGCTTTTCTAATCTTTGCCGGGCTCTCGATAGGCGATACCGCATGCGCAACCTTCAATCTGTTGAGATTCGCTTTTTCGGCCTCGATACGCTCCACGAGATCCGCGACAGCCAATTCGTTGATTTCTGCTGTTTTCATAGTTCCACTGTTTAGATTGAAGTTTCCGTATAATCTCTTCTCACAACGAATTTCGTGGTGATCGGCAGTTTCTGAGCGCCCAGACGAAGTGCTTCCTGTGCCACTGCCAAAGGTACTCCTTCGGCTTCAATCAGGATACGGCCAGGAGTAACGGGTGCCACAAAACCTTCGGGTGAACCTTTACCCTTACCCATACGTACTTCTGCGGGCTTTTTGGTGATCGGCTTATCGGGAAATATCCGAATCCATATTTGACCTTCACGTTTCATGTATCGCACGATAGCCTGACGGGCGGCCTCGATCTGACGACCGGTAATCCAAGTCGATTCGAGCGCTTTGATTCCGAACGAGCCGAACGCAAGTTGGTTTCCCCGCTGTGCGAGGCCCTTCATGCGTCCTTTCTGCATTCTTCTGAATTTGGTCTTTTTTGGCTGTAACATTTTCTTGTCTATTTAAAAATGTACGACTTACTGTTTATTGTTTCTTCTCTTCTTGCCGCCGCCTTTGCCGGTGCGTCCCTGAAAAGAGCTGCCACCCGCAACGGTATTCGCTCCTGCGATTTCGAAGATATCGCGTTTGCCATAAACCTCTCCAACGCAGATCCATACCTTCACACCCAGAATCCCCACTTTGGTAAGGGCTTCCGAAAGGCTGTAGTCCACATCGGCACGGAATGTATGCAACGGAATACGTCCTTCTTTGTACGTCTCGCTGCGAGCCATCTCGGCACCCCCGATACGGCCGGATATCTGGACCTTGATTCCCTCGGCACCCATGCGCATCGTCGAAGCGATGGCCGTCTTGATGGCGCGGCGATATGATACTCGGCCCTCCAATTGACGGGCAATATTGTTGCTGACGATCACAGCATCGATTTCCGGGCGCTTTACCTCGAAAATATTGATCTGTATCTCCTTGCCTGTCAACTTGTTGAGTTCCTCTTTCAGTTTGTCTACCTCCTGGCCGCCCTTACCGATGATAATACCTGGACGTGCGGTAGAGATAGTTACCGTAACGAGTTTAAGCGTACGTTCAATGATAATCTTGGAAATACTTGCCTTGGCCAGACGGGCATTCAGGTAATTGCGGATTTTCATGTCTTCCACCAGTTTTGCGGAAAAATCTTTTCCACCATACCAGTTGGAATCCCAACCGCGAATAATACCAAGACGATTGGCTATCGGATTTACTTTCTGTCCCATCTTCTTACTTTTTTTCTTCGTTTACCATTTTATCAACAACTATCGTAACGTGATTGGAACGTTTGCGGATACGATGTGCACGACCTTGCGGAGCGGGTTGGATTCGTTTGAGAATACGACCACCATCGACCATGATCTCTTTTACGAAGAGTGTATTGTCTTCGAGTCTTTCTCCCTCGTTTTTAGCCTCCCAGTTGGCGATTGCCGAACGGAGAAGTTTTTCCAATCGAATCGAGGCTTCCTTCTTGGAGAATCGAAGGATACCCAACGCCTTATTGATCTCCATGCCTCTGATGGTATCGGCCACGATACGCATCTTGCGGGGAGAAGTCGGACAATCGCGCAAAACGGCGATGGCCTTCAATTTCTTTTCGGCCTTCAGTTTTTCGGCCAGTTGATATTTTCTTGCTCCCATTTCTTGCTATTTTTTCTTGTTACCGGCGTGACCACGGAAAGTTCGGGTCGGAGCGAATTCTCCGAGTTTGTGCCCCACCATATTTTCTGTTACATATACGGGAATAAATTTGTTCCCGTTGTGGACAGCGATCGTGTGACCCACGAAGTCGGGCGAAATCATGCTTGCACGAGACCACGTCTTGATCACCGACTTTTTATTGCTCTCGTTCTGAGCGATGACCTTTTTCTCCAACTTGGGTTCGATAAACGGTCCTTTTTTAAGTGAACGGCTCATTATGCTACTATTTTAAATTTATTTTTTCTTTCTCGAGATAATGAATTTAGAGGTAGTCTTCTTCGGGTTGCGGGTCTTGTATCCTTTGGCCAGCAAGCCTTTGCGCGAACGCGGATGACCGCCCGACGAACGACCTTCACCACCACCCATCGGGTGATCCACAGGGTTCATCGTCACACCGCGGTTGCGAGGTCTGCGTCCCAACCAGCGATTACGACCTGCCTTCCCATGCTGCTCGAGGCTGTGGTCTGGATTCGACACGGCTCCGATTGTTGCACGACAGGTTACCAGAACCATACGGGTCTCTCCCGAAGGAAGCTTGATAATAGCATACTTGCCTTCACGTGCAAGAAGTTGCGCGTAGGCACCGGCGCTGCGGACCATTGCCGCACCCTGACCGGGATAGAGTTCGATATTGTGGATCACTGTTCCCAAAGGTATTTCCGACAAAAACAGTGTATTGCCGACCTCGGGTGCAACACCTGCACCACTGACGATAGTCTGACCCACTTTCAAACCGTTGGGAGCGAGAATATAACTCTTAACACCATCGGCATAGCAAACGAGTGCAATACGGGCAGAACGGTTCGGATCGTATTCGATCGTCTTCACCACGGCCGGCATCCCATCCTTTGCCCGTTTGAAATCGACGATGCGGTACATCTGCTTGTGACCTCCGCCGATATAGCGCATGGTCATCTTACCGCTGTTGTTGCGACCGCCAGAGCTTTTCTTTGCTTCAAGCAGCGATTTCTCGGGAACGGTTGACGTTACGTCGTCGAACGTCCCGATGATTTTATGTCTTGTACCCGGCGTTACGGGTTTAAACTTTCTTACTGCCATCTCTCTTAGATATTACTGTAAAAATCGATCTTATCTCCGTCTTTCAGGGTGACGATCGCCTTTTTGTAATTGTTGGCGCGCCCCACCAGCAGACCTGCCTTCGTATAACGGCTTTTAATTTTCCCGTCGTAGTTAAGGGTATTCACATCCGTTACAACGACATTATACATCTGCTCAACGGCATTGCGAATCTGCAACTTGTTAGCTCTGCAATCGACAATAAAACCGTAGCGGTTCAGCTTCTCGCCCTGAACCGTCATTTTCTCGGTCAAAATCGGCTTAATAATTATTTCCATCGTTTCTTTCAATTAGGCTAACATTTCATTAATAACATTCACTACACTCTCGGCCAGAAGAATGCTCGAAGCATTCATCACGTCGTACGTATTCAGACTGTCGGCTGAGACAACCTTCACGTTCTGAAGATTGCGGGCCGAAAGGATAATGTTTTTGTTCGGCTCGGGAAGTACAAACAGAATCTTCTTGTCAGCCACTTTCAGACTTTGCGTCATGTCGACGAAGGTCTTGGTTTTGGGGGCATCGATCACGAAATCCTCCACTACCATGACAGCTTCATCCTTGACTTTATAGGAAAGCGCACTCCGACGAGCTAAACGTTTGAGTTTCTTATTGAGTTTGAAACTGTAATCGCGGGGAACTGGACCGAACACGCGACCACCACCCCGAAACAGCGGCGATTTGATACCACCGGAACGGGCTCCGCCGGTCCCTTTCTGGCGTTTGAGTTTTCTGGTCGAACCGGCAACTTCGTTGCGTTGTTTCGACTTGTGGGTTCCTTGACG
>CASDWR010000265.1 GCA_949284665.1 uncultured Rikenellaceae bacterium
ACGGGTTTGCAGATCGAAAGTGCCGGATTGTCCTGTGTGGTCATGTAGGCAAGCATCTCATCATCGGCGGCTCCGATCTCTTCGCGGACGGTTTTCTTCCCGTAACCCACTTCAAAATCGATTTCATGATGATCATCATGGTAAATGAAAGCTCCGATGCTTGCCTGATCGTAAGTACCCATTGCAGGAATATATATACGCCAGGTGTAGCGTCCCGCCGTATATTTTCGTTCGGCAGTGCATACCTTCTTTCGGTCTCTGGAATCGGCGCGGGTATAGATCTTCATGATTCCGTCTTCGAGAATCACTTGATCGTCCGGATTATCGTCCTGATGACTGAGTACCAGTCCATCCAGGTTGTCAAAGTCCCAGCGCTCCACGTTTTTATTGCTGGCCCTGTCACCCCGGCAGGCGATGCAGGCCACTGCACATATCGCTAAAAATATCTGTTTTCCGTACATAACGGTTGTCGTTAATCAAAATTACGGTTGTCTTTGAGGGCCGGATTGATATCCGTTTCTCTTTTTGGAGTAGGCGAATAACGTCTTATGTCGTCTTCGGTAAGATCCTGCGGGTAAACTTTCCACATCGTACTGTAGTCGGCATTCGGATCTTTGGAGTTCCGTTCCGACCATTCCGATTTTTCCTTGATTTCGGCGATGTAGCTTTTTAGACGGTCTGCCCAGAGACCCATGCGGATCAAATCGGGCCGACGATGTCCTTCGTTGTTGAGTTCGAGCAGACGTTCATCGCAAATGGCACTCCGCAAAGCCTCTTTTGTGGAGAAATCGGCAAGGTCGAGATTATGTGCCGAATTGTGGAAAGCTCTTTCCCGGATACGGTTCACCAGATCGATTGCGTCTTGTGTGGGGCCGTTGATCTCATTGATTATTTCGGCTTTGCACAGGATCATGTCCGAGAGTCTGAGATATACGAAATTGTTGTTGGTGAAATAGTTGTATGTTCCCGGATGCAGGTATTTGTATTTCTGGGTATAGGATGCACTGAGTTCCTCGGTGCGCCAACCTGCTTCCGGCTTGTCCTCTCCGTATACAAGACCCACTTGTTCGATCGAATTCGGGATTTCGTAATGTATGGGATCCCCGTATACATTGTTGAATGAAGTTACGAGCAACTTTGTAAAGCGGTCGTCGGTAGGATCGTATTTCCATGCCAATTCAAGCGGTACGGTCAGGTTATTCCATCCCATATCGTAATCCCACGGTGTAAAGTACATGCCAAGGTCTGAACTACCCGTAGCGACATCTCCTCGCGAACGGACGGCAAAGATGATCTCGTTGTTATACAGGGTTGCGTCCGACGAAGGATCAAATACATCCCATATGTTCTCTTGGAGCGAGTATACGCCTTTAGTCTCCAGATCGAGAACCTTGTTGACATAGGTCAGGGCTTCGTTCCACAGTGAGGTGGCGTTTCCGCCGGCCAGACGGGTTCTGCCTGCAGCCCGCATTTTGACACGACACAACATGGCATAAGCCGCTCCGATGGTCGCCCTGCCCGCATCCGTATATCCTGCATAGCTTTCAGGAAGTCCTTTGAGGGCTTCGGTGAGGTCTGAGAAGATTTGCTCCTCGATAGTTTCGATGTCGGACAATGGCTTCTTGTCCGTTACTGCGATCTCGCTGTCTGCAATCAAGGGCACTTTGTAGAAAATATCGCTGAGATGGTAATAGGCGAAAGCCCTCAAAAAATACGCCTCACTTATCAGCCGCGATTTGGTTACGGTCTCGGATGTGAATTCGTCATCGGCGATGGTAGGAATACGTGCAATGGCAAGATTGGCCCGGGAAATCATCTGATAGAGAGCATCCCATGCACTGGCCACGTCGGAGTTTTCACTCATTTTGCCGTCATTGAGAATTTCATGGTCGTTTTCGGCCTTGTAGCATGCGTCAGTGGGCATGTCGTTCAGATACAGGATAGGCAACGAAAGGGAGTGGAACGGAGCATAGATCCCGTTGACGGCCTCGATGGCATTGTCCTGTGAAACGAAGGCATTCGTCTCGGTGTAGGTATACAAGACCTCCTCCGGGTTTGTACAGGCGTATGCCGCAGTCAGGATTATGATCCCGAATCCGATATATGCTTTTTTGAATAAGGTTTTCATAGGTCGTTTGGTTTTTAGAAGGTGATCTTAATTCCGCAGTTGAACATTCTGTATGCAGGGTATGAGCTGAAATCGAGACCCTGGGATACGGCATCTCCGCCATTGGTGCTGACATCGGGATCGAAGCCCGTGTATTTGGTCAGCACGAAGAGATTTTGTGCGCCGACATAAACCCTCAACCATTTGACGTAATTGGAGGCATTGCCCCATTTGGTGAGCGGGAAGTTATACCCGACTTCGACGTTTTGGAGCCGCAGGTAACTGGCGTCCTCTACGAAGCGGGAGTTGATGTGCGAACCGTATTTGACACCGTCTTCTTTCTGGTAACCGTTGCGCGGAATTTCGTTCGAAGGATTTTTCTGAGTCCAACGATCCATCGAAGCGACGAGGCGGTTTTCGTCTTCCAGCAATACCCTCGTCAGGTTCAGCAATTCGTGTCCGAGAGCTGATTCGAAGAAGATTGAAAAGTCGAAGTTTTTCCATCGCAGGTTGTTCCCGAGACCGATGATGATATCCGGATTCCCATCTCCCAATACCGTACGGTCGTTGAGGTCGATGATCCCGTCCTCTTTCACATCTTTGAATTTGGGATCACCCGCAACGGAAGTGGGTTGTGGGGCATAAGTTTCGCCGGTTTGGAGA
Source organism: uncultured Rikenellaceae bacterium (assembly GCA_949284665.1). Classification (GTDB taxonomy): domain Bacteria; phylum Bacteroidota; class Bacteroidia; order Bacteroidales; family Rikenellaceae; genus Tidjanibacter. Next base: position 2,771 of record CASDWR010000265.1, read on the forward strand.
ATCCCCTCGAATACATACCCGTATATGGTGCTGAGCGGGTAACCCGGTTTCAGCATGACGTAATCTTCCCAGTTGTAGTTGCCATGCGGTCGGATTTGTTCGTATTTTGCCTCCATGTCACTCAAACGCAATACTTTGTTTTTGTTGCGTGCGAGGTTGAGCGTGGTAGACCAGGAGAAGTCGCGACGGGCGAAATTATTCGATTTGATAAAGAGTTCGAACCCTTTGTTCTCGATTTCGCCGTTGTTTCCCATGTAGGTTTTAAATCCGCCTGTGGAGGTGGAGATGTTTACGGGATTCAGCAGGTCGGTAGTTTTTTTGTAATAATAATCGAAATTGACTTCGATTTTGCTGTTCCACAGAGAAAAATCGACACCCACGTCGAACTGGCTTGTCGTTTCCCACGTGAGCTCATCGTTGCGCGGATTGCTCGGATACATCATTTTCTGGAGCACTCCGCCACCCAGATAGGTGTTGCCCACTGCGTATTGTAATTGTGAAAGTCCGTAGCCGATGCCGTCGTTACCGCTTTGTCCGTAACTTGCACGGAGCTTGATACTCGAGAAGAGCGGTTTGGCGAATTCCATGAACTTTTCGTCGCCCAACTGCCAGGCAACCGACGCGGCTGGGAAGTAGCCCCAACGGTTGTCGCGTCCGAAATGGGTGGCATAATCCGCACGGAACGAAACATTGAATATATATTTGTCATTGAGAATGTATTCGCCGCGGCCGAAGAATGATCGCTTTTCATTTTCGGTACGTCCGGTGGAGATATAATTGATCGTACTGGCCATGCCCATGTTGTGATAGGTGAACTGGTCGCTTGAGAAGCCCGAGGCATCCATTTCGCTGGTTTCCCCTACATACCTGATTCTGCTGGCTCCGGCGATGAATTTGAGGTTGTGTTTGCCGAATGTCTGCTGATAGGTGAGCAGAGCGTCGAGTTGGCTTCGATCCGACTGTTCGTTGGATACGAAAGAGGATCCGTTGACAGCCTGACCGGTCAAGGTACTGCGCGGGTAGTAACGTTGCAGTTTGAAATTGCCGTTGTCGTAGAAATATGAAACTTTCAATGTCAGGGGCTTTAGAATTTTTATGTCGGTATAGATCCCTGCATAGACTTGACTGGTCGAGTATTTTTGGTCGAGTTCGTTGATTTCGTCCATGATGGTTGCACGGCGTTCGCTTTCGCCGAAAACGTTGGTCCCGTCGGTTAACAGTGTCGGGGACAGCATGAAAATACTGTACATCACGTTGTCGTCCGCACTGTTTGCCCCCATATTAAGATATCCCTTGGTGCTTTTTACGATCGACGTATTGGCTCCCACATTAATAAAGTCGTTGACTTTCATGTCGACATTGATACGACCGTTCCACCGTTCGAAATCGGTATTGTAGAGAATACCTTCGTTCCCTGCATAGTTGCCGGAACAGAATACGGTTACCCGGTCGTTGCCCCCGCTGAGCGAAACCTGGTGCGTCTGGGTAAGCCCATTGCGTGTAGTCTCCTTAAGCCAGTCGGTTCCCGATCCGTTGAATTTGAGTTGTTCGGTGGTGTATGGCGGATTCCCTTGGCTGCCATTATCCTGCCAGATCTTCATGTTGTAGTCGATCACGTCGCGTGCATCCATCAGATCCCACGGATTTTTCAGCGTCTTGAGCGAAGCATTGAACGAATATTCCACACGGTATTCGTTTTTTGTACCTTTCTTGGTGGTAATGAGTACCACACCGTTGGCACCTCGCGAACCGTAAATTGCAGTTGCTGCGGCATCTTTGAGGACCTCGATGGATTCGATATCATCAGGGTTGACATACCCCGGATCATCGGTCAGAAATCCGTCGATCGAATAGATCGGGTCGTTGTTCGAACTGATGGATGAAGTCCCCCGGATTCGGATGGAGATGCTTCCACCCGGCTCCAACGAGTTGTTTTTTACCTGCACACCGGCTGCACGTCCTTTCAGGAGGGTTGCCATGTCGGTAACGACACCCGCTTTCGTGTCCTCTCGTTTGATCGATGTGATGGCACCGGCCAGATCGCGTTTGCGTGTGACTCCGTAACCGACCACTACCACCTCTTCTACATTAAGTACATCCGGTTCAAGCTCTACGGTGATATCGGTTACCGCATTGCTTACCGTCACTTCCTTCGTTTGCATTCCTAGAAACGAGACTCTGAGAACTTCGCCGGCCGAAGCCGCAATGGTAAATTTTCCATCGTTCCCCGTTGTGACTCCACGCGCCGTGCCTTTTACCGTTACGGCTGCTCCCGTAACGGGCATCCCGGTCTGGGCGTCGATGACAGTCCCCGTACGCTGTGTCTGGGCCAATACCGGCAGACACAACAGAACGGCGATTGAGATTAGAAGGATTTTTTTCATATGAACGTAGTTTTAGGTTAATAGAACTGAAGTGTAAATTGTTCTTTGTTAACAAAGATAACCTTATCGATTATCATACGCATCCGGAATCGTCTGCATTTTGTCCGCAATTGTCTAAATCGATCGGGATTTGTTGTATGGATTGGAAAAATTTTTCTATTTTTATAGCGAGTAATACGAAGGTATTTATGTCTGGACGCAGGCTCGTTCCCTTTGTCTTACAGCTCGTTTGCTGGACGGTGCTGTCGCATGGCGTTTTTGCGGAAGAACGCCTCGACTACTATTATAAACAGATTTCCATTGAGGAGGGTCTTTCGCAGTCGAGCGTAACCTCCATCATTCGCGACCGAATGGGGCTGCTGTGGATCGGCACCCGCTCCGGCCTCAATCTGTTTGATCGCAACGAACTCGTCTCTTTTTTTTACAATTGCGATGATCCGGGATCGATTCCTGGCAATTATGTCTATCATCTGGTGGAGGACATGGAAGGGAATGTCTGGGTCGGTACCGACGGGGGACTTGCCGTGTATGAGAGAGAGAAGGGCGCTTTCAGAAAAGTGACCGACGAATTCGTTTTCTCTTCCGTCGTTACCGAAAACGCCATCTTTTTCGGTGGGCGTAAGGTGGTCTACCGGTATGATTGTGCGACGGGCGATATGGAAAATATCTATTTTGCAGGGATCGAACCCTACAATGTTTCCGAAGACTATAATGTGATTGCGATCCGCAAACTCGAAGACGAGCTTCTGTTGTTGGGGACGCCTGGCAAAGGTTTGTTTCTGTGTGACATGGTTAGTAAACGGATCGAAAATTCACCGATCACCTCTCCTCTGACGCTGACTGCCCTTTATGTCTCGTCTGATGGAGAAATCTATCTTTCCTGGTTCAAGAGAGGTTTGTTCCGCTATGATGGGGCAGGGAACCTGATCGCACATTATGACTCGGGGAATTCCGACCTGAGCAACGACATTGTCCTCGACATCATCGAGCGCAACGGTCGGGTATGGGTGGCGACAGATGGTGGCGGCATCAACATCCTGAATGCCGGGGACGGGACAATCGATGTGCTCAAACACATTCCCGGAGATGCCGGATCACTGCCCGTGAATTCGATTACGGTACTCTACAACGACAGCGGAAACAACTTGTGGGCAGGGACGGTGCGCGGAGGATTGCTCGGAATCAAGGAAACCTCCATGCGGGTTTTCAAAGATGCTACCTTCGGAAGCGGTTACGGCCTCAGCGAGCGTACGGTCATCAGCCTTTACGAAGACGACGGGGGAGTCCTGTGGGTCGGGACCGATGGCGGAGGTCTGAATCGATATGATCCTGCCACCGATAAGTTTACGCATTACAAAGCTACGTATGGTGATAAGATCACCTCAATTACGGAACTCTCACCCGGTCGGTTGCTTATTTCGGCATACGGCAAAGGGCTGTCGGTTTTCGATGAACGGTATGGTACCGTCACACCGTTTATCATCGACAACGAAGAGGTAAATCGCCGGGAAGCGGGTTCGGGATTCCAGCAATTGGCTCATCGCGTTGCACAGGACAAGATCTATATTTTCTCAAAACGGGCTATCGTATATGATATTATGCGCAAGGAGTTCCGTTACATGAAATCGGATCCCGAAACCGTCGACGGAGGAGCGATGTCACTGGCATATTCCGATGGGGTCACCTCCTATGCGATAAAGAAA
>CASDWR010000266.1 GCA_949284665.1 uncultured Rikenellaceae bacterium
ACCTCAAGACTTCGAATATCTGTTGCCACTGGACCTGGGTCCGGGAAGGCTCGAAGCCGGAACAAGTCAGAAGACCTGCCTTTGCCTGTAACAACTAATGGATTGACACTTGCGGCGAACGAGTCGGAATCCGGAACTGAAGACGGTTTTCTTTCCCTTTCCGAATTCGTTTGCACCAGCCGACAGTGCTTCCACAACAGAAGGAACACATTTGCAAACAAACGATAAATTGAATCGAAACATGAAAAAAGAACTGTCTCAAAAGTGCTCGGAACAGATCGCATACGAAGCTCCCGCACTTGAAGTATGTACCATCCTTGTCGAATCGGGGATCGCTGTCTCTCCCACCGGACAATCTTCCGGTGAAGACTTCTTCTATGGCGGAAATTTTTAAAAAACATGTGGTGAATAAAACTGAAGAAAATCATGCCGAAAACCCTTTCGACAAAACCAAAGCAAGACCAAACATGAAACGAAAAATGAAAAGCAACATTACCCGATCGACCGCCGCCCTGATCACCGCCCTGCTGATCGCCGGCTGTGCCAATGAGTATGAAGAAAACATATATCAGCCTTCCTCAACCGAAGTCCATCTTTCTGTAACAGGAGAAACTCCCGCATCGAAAACCGCTCTCGATGCACAGTATGCCGTCACCTGGAGCGATGGTGACCGGATCGGTCTCTTCTATAATACCGCCGAGATACAGGGAGAATGGAAAATCTCCGACATGACCTTTAAGAACGGTTCGAATCCTAATCTGCCATACCGGTTAAGCTCCGCATCGGGTGCCCAAACCGGATCGTTCGCATACGAAACCGACACGGAAAACTCTTGGCCGGCAATGGAATACACCGGCAACTTTTATTGGCAGCCCGAAGCCATATCGGCAACCTTCCATGCCTATTATCCATATGCGGCAGACATGAAAGGAAATACAAAAGCGGATGCCTATAATTTCAACCTTCCCTCCGTACAAATACAGTCGGGCAACGACTCGAAGTCGCATATTGCCACACTCGATTTCATGTACGCTTCCACCACGATCGATAGAGGAAACGAAGAGTATGTAACGGCCGATCTGAGTTTTTCGTTCAAACATCTTTTCGCCATACTTGCCTATACGGTACGCAATACCACGGATCAGACGATCACTCTGAACAGCGTCAGCATGACCACAACCGCACCCATCGCCGGCGACCTGCTCATCGACCTCACCTCCGGAACCGTAACCCCGGGCAAAAAAAACGACAATGGGAACATCGTTACGGGAATCAGTTCGACTACCGTCACCACAACCCTGGACACTCCTCTTACGATCTCTGCTTATGGAGAGGCTGTCGTGTACATGATCGTCAACCCGGCCGACTGTTCGAACAGCACATTCACCGTATCATCCTCTCTGGGCAACCAGACTTTCCAGGGTGGTGCCGAATTTATCGCCGGAGCTTACTATACAAAAAACCTGGAGATCGACCAATCGGGAACGACCCCCACATATACCGTGACCACATTCGATGAAGTCACCCTCCCCGGAACAGGTCAAACCATCAATGCGGAAGACCCGGAAGGGTTCTATTCCGTATCGGACATCGCAGGGTTGGGAACTTCGTACAGTTATTACGGTTATAACGACTCGCCATCTCTCCTTTTACCATACACCTACACATCGGGAACGTATGAAAGCTGGAGCGGATTTGCTCTCTCCAATCATACGGACCAGATTACTGCAGGTTACGGCAACCAGTACAGCGTGTACGGCAAAGGAGGACATAGCGGTGCAAATTTTGCGGTCGGATTCGTCGACTTCTACAATGGAGTATACCCCACCCTGCGCCTCTCTGACAACTCCGAACGGGTTTTCGACCATATTTTCGTTACCAACAGTACCTATTGCGCCCTCTCCATGGCCCAAGGCGACGGCTATGCAAAAAAGATGAATTACGAGGACAAAGACTGGTTTAAACTTACCATCACCGGATACGATGCCGAGAACTCGGCAGTCGGATCGATCGACTTCTATCTCGCCGACTTCCGGACAGAAAACGCAAGAGGCATCGTCGATACCTGGACCAAAATCGATCTGTCTCCGCTCGGTCCAGCAAACAAGATCGTCTTCGAACTCTCCAGTTCAGACTCGGGAACATGGGGGATGAACACTCCTGCATACTTCTGTCTGGATGATGTGGCAATCCGTGCTGCAAACTGACATAAAGAAAGCATTCATGTAAAGTTATTTGCCAATAACGTTTATGCCGAGAGAGAGGCCCACGATACCCGGGTCTCTCTCTTTCGTTCGTGAAAGGCTGCCCTATACCGGCAGCGAATCATCACATGCCGATTGACCGGCAACCGGATCGTCCGAAACACGAAACAGTACTACGACAGGTGGAGCGAATCGTCGAAAAAGAGAGACAAAAGGCATATAATATTTCAAAAAACGAGAGGGGAACACGACAAAAGATCAAGAACATCTGCCTTTAGATTCTCTATCTCCAAACCGCACTCCTGCCCATCCACCGCAACTCCCTTATATCAAGGAGAGGTCGTATCGGGATCACAATTCGTTCTTCGTTGCCGGCTGTTCGACGAAGCGTCCTTTCCTGGAACAAAGGTTTCATCCCGTCCGAGCGTCCGGAACGAAAGAATGTGCAGGCTGACACCCACAGCGATACATGCAAGCAGAATCCGTAGCCAAAGACGGTCGGTAGCTCGAAACATCCCGTAAAGAATCGTCCCCCAAAGCAACACGAGCGATACGATTTTCGCCCGGAGAGGAATCGCTTTGTATTCACGAAAGTTTCGTATATACGCCCCCAGACACCGGTGGGCAAGCAACCACTCGTAAAGCCGGGGTGAACTTCTGAAATAGAGGGCAGCCGACAACAACAAAAAAGGGGTCGTTGGAAGCAACGGCACAAAAATACCGAGGATCGCCAAAGCTAACGAAAAACTGCCGAGAACAACAAGCACATATTTCATGGC
>CASDWR010000267.1 GCA_949284665.1 uncultured Rikenellaceae bacterium
CGGCTTCCAGATACTCCAATGCACGTGCTTTCGAAAAATATTCTCCGATCGGTTCCATCCGGATCGAAGTAAGGACCTTTGTCTTGACTCCGCAAGACTCGAGTGCCGATTGGAGGGCCAACGAGTTGATAACCGTGGCCAACATGCCCATCTGATCTCCTTTCACTCGATCGAATCCACGGCCTACTCCTTTCAATCCTCGAAAAATATTCCCACCGCCGACGACGATTCCGATCTGTACACCCGCTGTTGCAACCTCCTTGATTTGACGGGCATAACTTCCCAATACCTCTGTCGAGAACCCTGTTTCACCTTTCCCGGCCAACGATTCTCCGCTGAGTTTCAATAATATTTTACCGTATTTCATAGGGTTTCCGGATTATACTTTCGGCTACCGTTTCTTTATCCGAGACGAAGATACGATTTTTTTCATTAATTTTAAATATCTTTGCTTTGCGAAAAAAGGAATCATGACGCATCAGAAATACGAATATATCGAACGAATCGATTCGCCTCAGGATCTCAAACGTCTCCGGCCCGAAGAACTTCCTGCCGTTTGCAAAGAGTTGCGCTGTTTTTTGGTCGAGCAACTTGCCAATAATCCGGGGCATATCGGGTCGAGTCTCGGAACCGTCGAACTCGCTACGGCCATCCATTATGTGTACGACTCGCCCCGAGACAAGATTATCTGGGATGTGGGGCACCAGGCATATGCACATAAAATATTGACCGGACGGCGCGACCTTTTCCATACCAATCGTTGTCTGAACGGTCTGTCAGGTTTTCCACGTCGGAGCGAAAGCGAACATGACGCTTTTGGAGGAGGACACTCTTCGGTCTCCATATCGGCTGCTTACGGTATTGCGAAAGCCAATGAACTTCTGGGTATCCGGAGCAAAGTGGTGGCTGTAATTGGAGACGGTGCCATGAGTGGCGGTCTTGCTTTCGAGGGGTTGAACAATGCCGGAGCTTCGGATACCGACCTGTTGGTGATCCTCAATGACAACCATATGTCTATCAGTCCCAACGTGGGAGCCTTGAAAGAGTATTTGCTCAATATATCCACCTCCAAGCATTACAACAATTTCAAGAACAAGGTGTGGAAAGGACTTGAAAAAATGCCCCGATTGCGTCGGATGATTCAGAAAACAGGCAATGCCCTTAAATTGAGTTTTCTGCAACACAGCAATCTGTTCGAGAGTTTCAATTTCCGTTATTTCGGACCGGTGGACGGCAATGACATCAAAGCCATGGTTCGCGTTTTGAATGATTTGAAGGAGATTCCGGGGCCGAAGTTGCTCCATGTCCTTACGGTTAAAGGGAAGGGGTATGCTCCTGCTGAACAGAACCAGTCCGTTTGGCATGCGCCAGGCAAATTCGATCCCGATACCGGCGAACTTATCCATTCAACGGCCGATCTGCCGCTCAAATACCAGGAGGTTTTCGGGAACACCCTGCTTGAATTGGCACGGATGGACAAACGGGTTGTGGGAATCACGCCTGCCATGCCGTTGGGTTGTTCGCTCGACATCATGATGCGGGAGATGCCCGAACGTTGTTTCGATGTTGGAATTGCCGAGGGACATGCCGTCACTTTTTCTGCCGGTCTGGCCACTCAGGGACTCGTTCCCTTTTGCAATATCTACTCCTCTTTTATGCAACGTGCCTATGACAACGCTATTCATGATGTTGCCATTCAAGGACTTCCCGTCGTAATTTGTCTCGATCGGGCCGGTCTTGTAGGAGAGGATGGAGCTACTCATCACGGTGCACTCGATCTGGCTTATTTCCGTTGTGTACCGAATCTCATCATCGCTGCGCCGATGAACGAAACCGAATTGCGAAATATGATGTATACCGCGCTTTATGCCGGGAAACCTTTTGTCATCCGATATCCGCGAGGACGAGGAGTAGGAAGTAATACTTCGGGACCCTTCGAAACGCTTGTGCCTGGTCGTGGCCGACTGTTGCGTGATGGTAAAGATTTGGCTGTCATTACAATAGGAACAGCAGGCAATGCGGCTGCCAAAGCAATCGAGAGGGCTGAGGTTGCCGGAGTTTCCATTGCACATGTCGATTTGCGATATGCCAAACCGCTCGACGAGGAGTTGTTGCACCGTATCGGCAAAAAATTCCGACGGATCGTTACGGTTGAAGACGGTGCGGTTATGGGTGGAGTTGGAAGTGCTGTGCTGGAGTTTTTTTCCGATCACGGATATGACTGTCGGGTGGAACGTCTGGGTATCGGAGATCGTTTTGTCGAACATGGTACACAGGCCCAACTTTACAAACAATGCGGGTATGATGAAGAAGGTATTTACGGTGTTCTGGTCGCTGATCGGATTGGGGAAACCGATTCTGATACCATAAACAAACCGAAGGAAGAGAATCCGGTTACAACCCCGGTGTCTGTGAAAGCGAAATTCGAAAAGTCGTCGGGATCCGGGATGTCAGGCAGCGAAATATCGCATACGGACCCGGCAGTTGAAAAATAGAAGAATCGAATTACGATGCAAGAGCGCCACGAAAACCGCAGACGTTATTTCGATGAACTGGCTTTCACCAGTCGGAAATATTATCTGCCTTATCTTAAGAAGTTTGTCCCGGCACTCGGCAATACCCGTTGTCCCGATATTCGGGTACTCGAAGTAGGTTGTGGAGAAGGAGGCAATCTTGTTCCCTTTGCCGAACTCGGTTGTCGGGTGACAGGAGTAGATATGGCGGCCGATAAGATCGACCAGGCACGTTGTTTCTTTGCCGAGCGGGGTTTGGTTGGGGAATTTATCGCATCCGATATTTTTTTGCTTGAAGATCTTCGTTGTACCTTTGATATTATTGTTTTGCACGATGTCATTGAACACCTGCCTGACAAAGAGAAGTTTTTGTGTGATATCAAACGTTATTTAAAGCCGGAAGGAGTGTTGTTCGTCGGATTTCCGGCGTGGCAGATGCCTTTCGGTGGTCACCAGCAGATGGCCCGCAACCGGATTGCGGCCCGCCTCCCTTTTTACCACTTGTTGCCGAAGCGGCTCTATGTCGGCTTGCTTCATGCTTTCGGAGAGGAGGAGGGGACAATCCGTGGTTTGCTTGATATTCGGGAAACTCGGACGACTGTCGAAATGTTTTTACGGTTGGTTCGGCAAGCCGGATATCGGATCGTCGATCGGCATTTTTGGTTCATCAATCCTCACTACCAGGTTAAATTCGGTTTACAACCGCGTACGTTGTGGAAACCTGTTGCACTGATTCCTTGGATACGAAATTTTTTTACAACCTCTTCTTTCTGGCTGCTCAAGAAATGAGCGTGAAATTTTTTGTCCGGACATTCGGTAATTGGACAAACGGTAGTCTGGACATTGTTTTCTCTGTTTCCATATTATTTTTTATTTGTTGAGAGCTGTGTCAGATCCGACCGCATCGTTCCAAACAAGGATTACGGTAAAATGTCCCGATTTTTTGTAGATTTTCAATTAATGCGTATATTTGCACTTCGAAATCCGTTTGTTTTGTCCGTACGAGACGAAAGAATTCGATTGGGTAGGGCGAGTAATGTGGCGGATCGGATGCCCAGATGGCGGAATCGGTAGACGCGCTGGTCTCAAACACCAGTGGAGCAATCCGTGCCGGTTCGACCCCGGCTCTGGGTAC
>CASDWR010000268.1 GCA_949284665.1 uncultured Rikenellaceae bacterium
AGTAGGAATCTGGATGTTCCTATGATGTAATACCCCCCCTGTTTTATCGATTGATTGGAATCCAACCTTGTTTTCGGGTTTGCGGTTTCACACTTTGAGGTATACGGAGTCTGTCACTGTCGGATGGAATCCCGGCAAATCGATCGAAAGTCGAACTGATATCTGCATCATCGTGTCCAACGGCTTTTAATTTCCTGCCTGTTTTTGGTGTGGGGAGTGGAAGATTGCTGCCGACGGGTCCGGCTTAAACGAGAATAAAGTGGTTATTCCATGGGTGCAGCATATAAGAAAGAGGGACGTCCCGGATTAGGGGGACGTCCCTCTTTGAGTGCATGTATCTGGGATTACATGGCCTCCGTAATGTCCCAGACGAAAGCTCTGATCCCTTGTAGCTTGGCTGTCTCGTCGAGTTTCCGGATGGCATTCAGCGCAGAATCGATCTTACTGTCGTTGACTATGGCGATGATGGTGCTGTTCATTGCCGGCCAGGTATGGCTGGCCATATGCGGTTCTCCATCGAATGAGCCGCGTCCGTGAGTCAAAGGGAAAAGGGTATAGCCGCGGATCGATTCCTTGTCTAACAGTTCCATTACCTTTTCACTCATGGCTTGGTTGTATGATATGAATAACGCTTTCATGAAATATAACGTATTTTGAGGTTTTATGCGTTTTGTTGCATTCCGCGGAGTTTGCGACGTTCTTTTTTGATGCCGAGGCCGCCGAATACCGAATATACGGCCGGGATTACAATCAATGTCAGAATCGTGGAGAAAGTCAGACCTCCAATAATGGCGATTCCCATGGGTTGCCACAACTCGGAACCTTCGCCCACGCCGAGTGCCAAAGGAAGCATACCGAGGATCGTGGTCAACGAAGTCATCAATACGGGGCGCAGACGACTCTTGCCGGAGTCGATCACTGCCTGATTGATTGAAAGCCCTCGTTCGCGCATCAGGTTTGTATAATCCACCATCACAATACCGTTTTTCACAACGATACCTACCAACATGATGGCACCGATAAGGGCAATCATGCTCAATGAGGTCTGAGTGATGAACAGCGCAAGGAAGACTCCTGTGAAAGCGAACGGCAGGGAGAACATGATAATGAACGGCATTTTGAACGATTCAAACTGCGTAGCCATTACAATGTAGACGAGTAGGATGATCAGGATCAGAAGAGTCCCGAGATCACCGAATGACTCTGCCTGGTCTTCGATCGTACCGCCGACTTCGAGGAAGAAACCGTCAGGGACATCGTAGTCCGCTATCAGTGCATTTACCTGGGTTACTACGTCGCTCAAGGCTACACCATCGGCGAGAGAAGACTCAACCGAAACGACACGTTGTCTGTTCTCACGTTCGATAGCAGGAGGTGCGAATTCTTCGACGACCTTTCCTACATCCTTGATCTTGATGGCATTTCCGGCGCTGTTATAGACGTCGATATTCTCGATATCCTCAAATGAAGTCCGGAATGGTTCATCGTAGCGCACACGGATATCGTATTCTTCACCGTCTTCACGATATTTGGTCATGGTCAGACCATTGATCCGGTTTCTGACGGCCTGGGATACGGTCGATCCGTTCAATCCGTAGTAAGCAAGTTTGTTGCGGTCGAAAACCACATTATATTCCGGGCGGAGGTCTTCGCGAGAAAGTTTCACGTCGCGTGTGCCGGGGATTTTTGCGATCTTTTTCTTTAGGTCGAGGGCAATATCGTTTGCCTGATTGAAGTCGTATCCGAATACTTTAACCTCCACGGTAGTTGCACCGGTAGCACCACCCCCCATGTTGCCGCCCGGGGTCACCGTATATTGGCGGATTTCGGGGATTTGGTCGAGATCTTCCCGGAAGAGGTCTGCGATTTGGAAGATGCTGCGGTCCCGTTCTTTGGATTTGGTCAACCGCATGGTATAGTTGATGATATAGGATCCGGTTGTCTGCATGGCAGAGAAAGCGTCGTCGCCGGACGCGGCACCGGCACTGGTCGAAAGGATGTAGATTTCGGGGTATTTTGCGTAAACGACGCTGTCGATCTGTCGGGCGATCTTTGCCGTATAGTCGACACCGATGTTCTGTTCCAGTTCTACGGTAGCAGAAATGATGGCGTTGTCCTGGGCCGGGAAGAAGTCGGTTGGGACATACCGCAACAGGAACAGGCTGGCGAAGAAGATCGCCATGGCTGACGAGATGACGACCGTACGGTGGCGGACAGTCCAGGTCAACATTCTGGCATAGGCATCGTCGAGCCAGTCGAGAAATTTGTCGATAGGCTTGAATATTTTTCCGAGTCCCTTGTAGGTGTGTTTGTGATCGGCACGGAGCATCAGGGAAGTCATCATAGGGGTCAGGGAGATGGCGGCCAGAGTGGAGACGCTGACCACGATCGTTACGATCCATCCGAGTTGTTCGAACATGATTCCAGCCATACCGCTTACCATGGTCAGGGGGAGGAATACGGCGACGATCACGAGAGTAGTTGCGATCACGGCCAACCAAACCTCGTTGGTGGCATAGATGGAGGCCTCTTTCGGGGTCGAACCTCGTTCGATGTGTTTGGTGATATTCTCGAGCACGACGATGGCATCATCCACCACCATACCGATGGCAATGGAGAGTGAACTGAGCGAGATGACGTTCAGCGTACCACCTGTCATGAACAGGTAGATGAAGGAAACGACCAGCGATACGGGAATAGTCAGACAGATAATCAGAGTGGCTCTCCAGCGCCCCAGGAAGAAGAGTACGACCAGGATTACGAAGAGGAAGGCGAACATCACCGTTTCACTCAATGAAGAGATACTGTCGCGGATGGAGTCGGAACTGTCCATAATCACATCGATCTTGATATCTTCCGGAAGGTTCTTTTGTATTGACGGAAGTAATTCAAAAACTTTATCGACGATGGCGACGGTATTTGCACCCGATTGTTTCTGGATGACGATTCGCACACCGCGTTCGGAATTGATCCGTTCATCCATGGTTGCCTTCTCGAGCGTATCTTTTATGACGGCTACATCTTTGAGCATGATGTCTTTGCCGGCATAGCTGGCCACGACGATACTTTCCAGTTCGTCGCTTGAGTCGAATTCCCCATCGGCCTTGACATTAAATGTGTTGTTGCCGATGTCGATTGTACCTGCCGGGATGTTCACGTTTTCAGCGGCGATGATGTTGCCGAGTTGTTCGACACTCAAGTTGTACCCTCTGAGCTTTTGTGGATCGACGTTGACCTGCACTTCCCTGACAGGGGCACCGATGACGCTGACTGCACCGACACCATCGACGCGGTTGAGTCGGTTGACGAGTTGTTCATCGAGGATTTTGTCGATAGCCGCGTAACTTTGGTCAGCCGTAGCCGAGAGTACCAATACGGGCATCATCGAACTGCTGAATTTGAAGATCGACGGATCGTCGGCTTCATCGGGGATCAGAGTCCTCACACGATTCACTGCATCGCGTACGTCGTTGGTTGCCTCGGTGAGGTCGGAACCCCATTCAAATTCGAGTGTGATCAGCGAAATGTTGTCGGACGATTTCGAATAGATCTCTTTCAGGTTTTCCACCGTATTGAGGTTGTCCTCCAGGATACGGGTGATATTGGTTTCTATGTCGCTGGCGTTGGCACCGGAATAGGTAGTGATGACGCTGACATACGGGATATCCATTTCGGGGTACATGTCGATCGCGAGGTTTTTCATCGAGAAAAGCCCCAGGATGATGACACCCACGAAAATCAGTATGGTGGATATCGGTTTTCTTACCGACGATTCGTATATTTTCATTGGTCGTTAGAAATGAGAATTCGTATTAGTGGCTTTTATTCTTTGTTCTGAATTTCGACTTCA
>CASDWR010000269.1 GCA_949284665.1 uncultured Rikenellaceae bacterium
CTCTCATTCCCCAAAAAAACAATCCGACCATTCAAAAAATGGTCGGATTGTAAAGAATACATCATCGTGCCGATCCACAGACAAACGATTGACAAGACAATATGTCCTCATTAAGACTTGTCCTACCCATCACCCTTCCGTACTGTTTTCCCTCGTTCGTATCGATCAGCGAAAATTTCATTTCAGGAATCATCTTCATAAGGTTCTATTCACTATCAGCCGTAAGACATTGATAAAGCCACTGCATTTTCTCGGTTCTCATGCGATCGATATACCGCAACTCCCCATCTTTCAAATAGCCACGATTCATTTTAAAGAACCTCTTTCCCACCTTGTCGCTCTCTTTCATCACTGTTTCGAGGCGTTTTATCAATTCCGGGGTCTGGGCTTGACTGAAAGCATCCGACTCATACGCAACTTCGATTTCCTTGTATTTCAGGTAATTTATACGCAAGTCCAGCATCAAACGGTAATGTTCGAACTCTTCTTTATTGGCTTTCGGTGACAACTGCTCCAAACGGTCACGCATCGATTCGCACTCGGCACGCACTTCCCCAATGGGAACGCCTCTCGCATCTTTCCCCGTACGGGTAGACACCTGTTCCTGCGGCATCTCGAAATATTCCCACAATACCTGCGCCTCCGCGTCATCAAGTCCATATACCTCATGAGCATACTCTTTCACGAACTTTTCCGGTTCGAACGGCTCGACCTGATTGTAGGCCTTGCCCGTAGCAGCCACCAAAATATTGAAACCTGATTGGGGATAAACCAGTCGTATCGGCTGCATGTTTATAACCTCGTTACCCTGGTCAAAATGGAATCCGTATGTTCCTCCTGTCGACCACGAAGTTTGTATCATTCCCGTATACCCCGCCCCACGGGCAAAAGGTACGAAAGTAGCCAGGTTATTGAAGTGTTTCAGCCATTGCGTAAGATAAATATTGTCCGGATACGAACGCAATGCCGTTGCACCCCACACCTTAACCCCCGCATTGTATAAATTCTCAAGTTTCCCGAAACGATTGACATCCCATCCGTAATTCCAATCCACAAATATCACCTCTTTGGGAATGTCCTCAATGGCTTCCGGATGTTTCAAGATAATATCCGCCCACATAACCGGTGTTTTGCCCATATCGATCACAATTTGGGCCATCTCCTTGACATAATCCACAAACAGACGTGATTTCCCTTTTGTAGCGGCCACCTCCGCGCATTCGGGACACTGCCCCAACAAATAGGTCTCGTCCGCACCGATATGGAAATATTTGGACGGATGGAGTGCAGCCACCTCGGCAAAAATCTCCTTAAAAACAGGACGTGCCTTTTCAATCTCGAGCGGACATACCTGTGAGGGGTCCTTCGGACTTTCACGCAAATCCGCATACCGGTCATGACGCAAGATATATTCGGAATGGCCAATGCAATTCTGCAATGGGATTACATCAACTCCCAATGTGGCACAATACGATACCAGTTCTCGTACCTCGTCTGCCGTAAAAGCGAAACGATTGCGCAGTGTCGCATGTTGGTCGAACGGGAAGGTAGCCTCCCACTCCATAATGATTGCATTCATCCCATGTTTCGACGCATCTCGGGCCAGAGCCTTGATTGCATCAAGCGTCATTACCTCCGTCCGAAAGTCTGCATATACGGCCTTCACTTCGAATGATTCCTTCTCAGCGGATCGCCCCTGCGCCGTGAGGTTGCAGACTGCCGACAATGACAGCATTACTATGACAAATTTCAACCTTTTCATTGATCACCCATTTATTTTAACACATATATTCCCTCGTAATGCGGGCAAAAAGGGTTTCAACACACCTCCACCCGACAACTGTTTCGCTAACTGCGATCGTTCGTAAGACACCGATAAAGCCATTTCATTTTCTCGGTCCGCATACCATCCACATAGCGCAACTCGCCATCCCTCAGGTATCCGCGATTCATGTCGACAAACCGTTTCCCCAATTCATCGCTCTCCTTCATCACCGTTTCGAGGCGTTTTATCAACTCGGGAGCTTGGCTTCGACTGAAGGACGAGGATTCATATGCAACCTCAATCTCCTTGTATTTCAAATAATTTATACGCAGATCAAGCATCAACTTATAATGTTCAAACTCTTTGTCGTTGGCTTTTGGGGTCAACTCTCCCAAACGATCACGCATTGCTTCGCACTCGGCACGCACCTCCCCGATGGGAACCCCCCTTTTATCCTTTCCCGTGTGGACAAATACCACCTCCTGAGGCATTTGGAAATAGTCCCATAAGACTTGCGCTTCCTTTGCATCAAAGCCATACTTGTCATGAGCATACTCTTTCACGAACTTTTCGGGTTCGAACGGTTCCGTTTGGCTGTATGCCTTACCTGTAGCGGCTATCAAAATATTGAAACCTGCCTGGGGATATACCAGTCGAATAGGTTGCATGTTTATGATCTCGTTGTTCTGGTCGAAATGAAATCTATATGTCCCTCCCGTCGACCACGAAGTCTGTATCATACCCGCATACCCCGACTCTCGGGCAAAAGGAACGAATGTGGCCAGATTATTGAAATGTTTCGCCCACTGCGTAAGATATACATTATCAGGATTCGAACGCATGGCGGTCGCACCCCAAATCTCCACACCGGCATTGTGCAGCACTTGAAGTTTATTTACATCCCAGGCATAATTCCCATAATTCCAATACACGAATACGGCCTCTTTGGGAATATCTCCGATGGCATCCGGATGTTTCATAATAACATCCGCCCACATGATCGGTGTCTTCCCCATGTCGATCACGATTTGAGCCATCTCCTTGACGTAATTCACAAACAGGCGCGATTTCCCTTGTGTGGCTGCGAATTCCGCACAATCAGGACACTGTCCCAACAGATATGCCTCATCTGCCCCGATGTGGAAATATTTGGACGGATGGAGTGCGGCCACCTCGGCAAATATCTCCTTGAAAACGGAACGGGCCTTCTCGATCTCGAGAGGGCACACCTGTGAAGGATCCTTGGAACTCTCACGCAAGTCTGCATACCGGTCGTGACGCAAGATGTATTCGCAATGGCCAATACAATTCTGCAAGGGAATCACATCGATCCCCAATGTCGCACAGTAGGATACGAATTCACGCACCTCGTCAGCCGTAAAAGCGTAACTGTTGCAAATCGTCGCATGCTTGTCAAATGGGAATGAGGCTTCCCATTCCATGATAATCGCATTCAATCCCTGTGCGGAAGCCCACCGTGCCATATCCTTGAGCCCTTCGAGGGTCATTACTTCCGCACGAAAATCCACATGCATCGCCTTGATTTTGAAATCATCCTTCCGGACCTGCGCCTGAAGAGAAACAGCACACGCCACGAGCAACGCCGTCAGTGTCACAATCAATCTTTTCATTTCTTTTTCGTTTTAAGGTTCATCATCTATTATTCAACCGGAAAGTTTTCTGCCCGTCTTTATTTCTCATTCCCAAAGTCTGACAGAATCCGACTGGGTCAAGATCACAGTTTTATGTATATTTTCTTACGGTAAAGCACATAACCGAATACCCATGCTACCACTACGAAAAAAACCGCATACGCCAACGAGCCGAGTTCATTGCCCAACAAGGGTTGGAACACATCGCCGTATAGAAAGCCCTTTATGCTCGTCGTACCTGTTCCCGAAGGAATGCTTATCCGGAAAAGTACGGAAAGTACCCATCCAACCACATACAGGAAAAGAGGATTGATCCCATACACTTCGAAGAAACGGCTCCAGGCGACTCGTTTCTTAATGTCGATAATCCAAATCAGCAAGGCCAGAAGCAACGAAGCAAAACCGCAAGTAACCAACGTATAGGAACTGCTCCATATCTTTTTGTTCAGTGGATCCCCCCATTGTAGCAAAAGACCGATAAAAAGAATGATCGTTCCGAATACGAATATCCGTTCGATTCGCTCCGTGTTGTTTTTCAGGCTTGTAATGATCCGTCCCACATAGACGCCCAACAAAACGTGGGCGATGCGCGGCAGAGTACTGAGCAATGCTTCAAGTTCGAAACCGATACGTGTCCCGTCCGCAAGGCGCGCCTGATAAAGATGACTCTCTCCCAATACGGCCCGATCGATGACGGCAATGATATTGTCGCGTGACAACTCGTAGCCGTTACCCAATTGCAGAATCACGATATAAAGGACCAAAATGGCTCCTGCGATCCACAACAGATGTTTACCGCGAACAGTCAGAAAAATCAACGCGCCGAAAAAGTATGCAATGCCAAGGGCCTGCAGCACACCCATTATTCGAAAAGTTTTCCACGGGAACGCAATTCCGCTGAAGGTGACACCTTCTCCGCCGCGTCCCTCTATCAGCCATGAAATTCCTTCGCAAAAACAAGAAAACCATTGAAGAGCAGCCCCCACGACAAATATCAGAATACCACGTCTGGCAATCTTCCAG
>CASDWR010000270.1 GCA_949284665.1 uncultured Rikenellaceae bacterium
AAAGAAGATCGCCCGCTGCCCATATCAGAGCTATGGAGGACCCCGAATTTTTCGTCTGCGCAGCCACAGACCAAATCGATCCCGATCGTCTGGCAGCCATACTTTTTTTCTGGATTCACGACAGGATACTTTATGTGGAACATATCGCCGTCGATCCCGATCTGCGTGGAAAGCATATCGGTTCCCAGTTGCTCAAGACCCTGATCGATACCCATCGAGGATACAGAATCATCCTCGAAATCGATCCGCCCGAAGATGAGACATCGGTGCGTCGATTCCGGTTTTACAATGCACTGGGATTCGTAGCGAACGACTATCTGTTCGTTCACCCTTCGTACGACACAGGTTCCTCCGCCTTGGCCCATCGACTGACGATCATGAGTCTCGATACACCGCTCGGGAAAGAAGAGTTCGAACAGTTCCGTAAATTCGTTTTCGAACGGGTACTCTTTTACGTTGGATAATCAGAGTATCTTGTGAAATCGTTTCCGGAAAAAGAAATAGCGGAAGACGATCGAACCGAAATAAACACCGACCGGTTTATGTGTGGCTTTGGACTGGATATCGGCTCTTTTCCACTTCAACGAAGGACGCCAACGCAAGAAATGCCTGTGTGCCCGAAGAATCTCACAGAAAAAATCCCAATGGCCCTGTCCCAAAAAGACCAACGCGGAGAGGCCATCCATCATAATACGAAACGGCAATACCATATAGAAATGTCTGCGCGGCAAATTCTTATATAGCATCGCCAGTGAGTTTCTGTAATTAAGAAATATCTTTTGAGGTGAATTGTTGGGCAATGTCCCTCCTCCGAGATGGTAGACTACACTCCGAGGCTCAACGGCTATCCGATACCCAAAAAGTTGTGCTCTCCAACAAAGGTCGATTTCCTCCATGTGGGCGAAAAATTCCCCATCGAAACCTCCAACTTTTTCGAAAAGGCCGGCCTTACAAGCCATACATGCTCCGGAAGCCCAAAACACATAACGCGGTGAATCGTACTGTCCTTTGTCCATCTCGATTGTAGAGAGTATTCTTCCGCGACAAAACGGATATCCCAAGACATCGATAAAACCACCGGATGCACCTGCATATTCAAAATAGCGACGGTCTCGTTCCGACAGCAGTTTCGGCGCTACGGCCATCAGTTTCAAATCGCTATCGAGTGCAGCAATCAACGGCTCACACCATCCGGCCTCCGGTCGCACGTCAGAATTTAGCAAGATATAATAATCGGCTCGAATCCTTTTCAGAGCCAAATTATAACCCTCTGCAAACCCATAATTCCGATCCAGACGCACAACCTCTACTTGGGGAAAGGTTCGCTCAAGAAAAACAAGCGAATCATCGTCCGACCCGTTATCGGCCACCACGACACCAACATCCGAAGGGACCGTTCGTATCACATCAGGCAGGAACTCCTGCAGATGCGTTTTCCCATTCCAGTTCAGTATGACGACCTTAGTTACGGACATGTTGTTTATTGATTTCGATATTCAAAGTTGCCGGTGTATGTTTCCACCGTTTATGAGACCACATCCAAAGTTCGGGGCATTCCTGAATCATCGCTTCGAGTTTCCGGGCATAACGGGTCGTAATTTCATACTCCGCCACATGCTCCTTCCCATCGTATATCTCTTCGAAATGCGCTTCGTAATGGGCCCGTCGCACCTTGCGGACATGCAAAAAATAAACAGGCATTCCGAACCGGAGTGCGATGCGTTCTACCCCCCAAAAAAAAGCGGTCGGTTGATGAAGGAAATCAAACCAATGGGTTATTTCGAAGAAGGGAGGAGTTTGGTCGGCAATCATACCGATTCCCATTTTTTTCCCGCCGGATGCACGCCGACGGACAATATAACGGAGCAATAACCCCATCGATACAGGTTGCAAACCAAATCGGCTGCGCAATCGATGATAAAACATGTCGAATACCTCATCATGAAGCGGCCGATAAACCCCCAACGATTCGGATTCCGGATCATCACCGAGAGCATAGGCTGCAAAATATTCCCATGATCCATAATGGGCCAATGCCGCAATCCAGTCTTTACCTTTCACCTCACGCCTGTGTTCCGCCTCTCCGATGATAACCATCCGTCGCTTCAACTCTTTCCCGCTCATATCGATCAGAGCGATCGTATCAACGAATACTTCTGCCAAATGGCGGTAATACCGACGTTCAATCCGGCGCAACTCCGCTTCTGCCTTTTCAGGAAATGAATTTGCAAGATTGGTTCGGGTTACCCGGATCCGGTAGCGTGCGACATAATATATGGTCACGTAAATCAGAGGGGCTAACACATGATAAAGAAATCCGTACGGCAAACACCCTACCGCTTTACATCCATACAACAATAATTTATAGCGTATTTTCACCAAATGTTTCATTCCTTGTTGGTATCGGTATAAATCTCCACTTTTTCGCATTTTGTCCGACGGACGAGCCATTGAGATAGTCTCCGGACATCAACCGATACGGTATCGACAAGGGGATCGATCGTACAAACGATCACCGTATCGCTGATATTGCCGTTTGTATCGTAACGGACATGCCGGGCTACCGATGCTCGTCCGATGTTGTCCGCCACAACCCCCAATTCTCGCGAAATATCAGCTGTTGCGATGGTATCGATAACCTGCACCGACGCAAGTTTGCGTTCCAAATCCCGAATCAGTTGATTCTTTTCATCGATGATTTCCGCATAACTCTTCTGAATTTCCGAAAAATCAAATTTATCCGTATCTGCCTGTTTAATAACAAGTTTTGTCTTTTTCAATCCATACCGTGACATTTGTGCCCGGGCATTATCGATTACATTTGCCGATAACGGTTCT
>CASDWR010000271.1 GCA_949284665.1 uncultured Rikenellaceae bacterium
AGTGGAACCCGATATCATGTGTATTGGGAAAGCGCTTACCGGAGGTTATATGACTCTTTCGGCTGTCTTGACCTCGGATCGGGTCGCCGATACCATTTCGGGCAGTTATCCCGGGACCTTCATGCATGGACCTACTTTTATGGGTAATCCGTTGGCCTGTGCCGTGGCTCGGGCATCCGTCGAACTCCTGTTGGATTCGGACTGGGAAAACCGGGTGACGAGAATCGAAAACCAGTTGAAAGAAGAGTTGGCACCGGCGCGAAAACTGCCTCAGGTTGCTGATGTTAGGGTATTGGGAGCCATGGGTGTGATCGAAACCAGAGATCCCGTAGACATGGCGTATATCCAACGGCGGTTTGTGGAAGAAGGTGTCTGGTTGCGTCCTTTCGGTCGGCTGGTCTATACGATGCCGCCGTTCATCATCTCATCCTCACAACTCTCCTGTCTGACTGCGGCCATGGTAAAGATAGTGGGTGAATTATGAATATATAAATGATATGGGAACCGGAATAGTCGACAGAATGCGGATCGAATTGTCCGCATTGGAGGTTCGCAGCGAACTTCGACATCTCCCTGTCGTACGGCATTGCGGCAGAGAAATAGTAACCGGCGGCCGACATATGCTCAATTTGTCGTCGAACGATTATCTGGGGCTCGCTTCGGATGATGAGTTCCGGGAAAGTTTCTGGGACGAATCCGATGCACGCCATCTTCCTCTTTCGTCTTCTTCGTCCCGTTTGTTGACAGGAAATTTCGAAATGTATGGTCGGCTGGAAGAGATGCTTGCCTGTAAGTACGGTATGCCGGCGGCATTGGTATTCAGTAGCGGTTATCACATGAACACCGGAATTCTGCCTGCCTTGTGCGATTCGCATACGTTGATCCTTGCCGATCGGTTGGTCCATGCCAGTTTGATCGACGGTATTCGTCTGTCGGGGGCCAAATGGATCCGTTATCGGCATAACGATTTGTCGCAACTGGAAGAACTCGTCGATCGCAATACGGGCTGTTTCGATACGATAATCATTGTAACGGAAGGAGTTTTCAGTATGGATGGTGATGTGACGGATCTGAAGCGGTTGGTGACATTAAAACGTCGTTATTCCAATGTATTACTCTATGTCGATGATGCCCATGGTGTTGGAGTGCGTGGGAAGAAAGGTCTTGGTTGCGTGGAAGAGCAGAATTGTTTGGGTGAAATAGATATCATGGCGGGCACTTTCGGTAAGGCGTTGGCCTCGATGGGAGCATACATCGTATGCGATCGTATGATACGGGATTATCTGATCAATCGTATGAGGACATTGATATTTACGACAGCGCTCCCGCCTCTCAATCTGTTGTGGACAGAGTATGTGGTGTCCCATTTATCCGATCTCATTACGCGCCGTATCAGATTGGAAGAGACAAGTTCCCTTCTGCGCGAGGCACTAAAACAAAAAGGATATGATTGCCCTTCGCAAAGCCACATCGTGCCGCTGATAGTCGGTCCCAGCGGCGAAGCGGTAGCGTGTGCCGCCGAGTTACAGCGGAACGGTTTTTATGCGTTGCCTGTTCGTCCGCCTACGGTTCCGGAAGGGACGTCACGAATCCGTTTTTCAATCAACGCTTCCGTAACGAGAGAGGAAATTGAACGTTTGATCGATATGATAGGCATGAGATGAAAAAACTGTTCCTGAAAAAAATCTCGTCTCCGACGCTGTTGATCTTTTTTGCCGGGTGGGGAATGGATTACAACCC
Organism: uncultured Rikenellaceae bacterium; assembly: GCA_949284665.1. GTDB lineage: Bacteria > Bacteroidota > Bacteroidia > Bacteroidales > Rikenellaceae > Tidjanibacter. The sequence continues at coordinate 1,741 of CASDWR010000271.1, forward strand.
TTTCTCCCGATATTTTCCTGATGGAAAGGATCTGTTGATTTGTTACGACTATACGTCGTTCGATTGGGAGGAAGATGTGGCCGGAGTGTTGCAAACCTATTCTCGTGTCGATGTGCTTGCATGGTCGATGGGGGTTTGGGCTGCATCCCGAATTCTTCCGTCCGACCTTCCGTCGGGGGAGAGGATTGCCGTTAACGGAACACCCTGGCCTGTGGATGATCGTTTTGGAATTCCAGAATCCATTTTCCGCGGAACGATGGAGCATCTCGACGATTACAATCTTCGAAAGTTCCGATTGCGCATGTGCGGAGGAATCGAAGCGCTTTCCCGATTCGAAAATGCAGCACCGATGCGAACGACCGATGACCTGTATGGTGAACTCGCTGCCATCGATGCTCAACTCACTGTTGCGACAACCGACTCTTTCATTTGGGACAAAGCCGTAATCGGGGTGCGTGACCGTATTTTCCCTCCCGATAATCAATGCCAGGCATGGAGACGAGCCGGGATCGAAACGGCTCTTGTCGATGCCGCTCATTACAGCGAATCTTTGTTTGCAAATCTGATTGAAAAATGGTTGATAAAAGTTTGATAGAAAAAAGATTCGCTCGTGCGATTTCCACTTATGACGAGGCAGCTGAAGTACAGTATCGGGTTGCCAAACGTTTGATGTCGTATGTGATGGCTTGCATGAAACCTCCGTATGACCCGATATTGGAAATCGGCAGCGGTACCGGTATTCTGACTCGCATGTTGATCGATCGGCTGCAACCGAAAAGATTGGTTGCAAACGATCTTTGCGATCGTTTCCGCGAATGTCTGAAAGGTTTGCCCGTTGAGTTTCTGGCAGGAGATGCGGAATTAGTTTCCTTTCCGTGTCGGTGCAGGCTCATTATCTCGAGTTCCACACTTCAATGGTTTTCTTCGCCGGATCGGTTTTTCGAAAAGTCTGCGGATACTCTTTCGTCAGGGGGACTCCTTGCCATATCATCCTATGCTCCCGGGACAATGGCCGAAGTGTCGGTGCTTACCGGAAAGGGATTGTCTTATCTCTCGTTGAATGATATTAAAACCATTATCGGACGGAGATTCGAGGTGCTCGTAGCTGAGCAAGAGGACGAGCAGCTTCATTTTGATACGCCGAAGGCAGTACTCGAGCACCTGAAAAAAACAGGTGTCACGGCCGTGGGA
>CASDWR010000272.1 GCA_949284665.1 uncultured Rikenellaceae bacterium
ACGCTCTTCATCTTCGACGAACCGACTACCGGACTCCATTTCCACGATATCGGGAAACTCCTGACCTCTATTGGCTCGCTTCTGTCTAAAGGCCACACGGTCGTAATTGTCGAACACAACATGGATGTGATAAAATGTGCCGATTGGGTGATCGATCTCGGACCGGAGGCGGGCGACCAGGGAGGGAATCTCGTGTTCGAGGGGACACCGACCGACCTGATGCGCTGTCGAGGCAGCCATACTGGAATTTGTCTGTCCGAGCATGTGAAACACGAAAGCCGATGAAAGAGTTCTTTACCTACACCCTTCCCAATGGGATTCGATGCATATGCAAACGAGTAAAATCGAATGTCGTGCATTGCGCAATGACGATCAATACGGGTAGCCGGGATGAATTGCAAGGCGAGTTCGGAATGGCTCATCTCGTGGAACATACCTTATTCAAGGGAACACATAAACGGCGGGCATACCATATCAACTGCCGACTCGAAAACCTCGGTGGAGAACTCAACGCGTATACGACTAAAGAGGAAACTGTCGTCCATACGACCACTCTCAAAACCGATTGTGCAAAGGCAGTCGAACTGATTACCGACATCGTATTCCGGTCCGTTTTCCCCGAACGCGAAGTCGATAAGGAAAAACAGGTGATTTTCGACGAGATCAACCTCTATAAAGACACTCCCTCGGAGCGCATATATGATGATTTCGAGGATCTCGTTTTCAGCGGGTCTGCCTTAGGGCATAATATTCTGGGGAGCAAAGCCTCGCTCGGGAAAATGCATTCGGCGGAGATTCGCCGTTTTGTCGACCGTACGTACAATACCGACCAGATGGTGTTTTCCTTGATCGGTAATCTGTCGGAACAGGCGTTCATCAATGTCGTAACCCGTTATTTGGCCGAGATTCCTGTAAACCAAAGACAATTCAGCCGTGGAATGCCGTCATTGCCGTCGGTATTCGAAAAAACCATCGGTCGCAATACCCATCAGGTGCATTGCATGCTGGGAGGCAGGGCATATTCGTTGAACGACGAGCGCCGTTTACCCTTGCTCCTGTTGGTGAACCTGCTGGGCGGACCATCTGCAAATTCGTTGCTGAACACCTTGTTGCGAGAGAAAAATGGCCTCTCGTACGGTGTCGATGCCGCCTATACCCCATACAGCGATTCCGGAATCGTATCCATCTATTTCAGTTGTGAACGCGAAAAGACCGAACAATGTATCGAATTGATTGATCGTGAAACGAGTCGCCTCAGGCAGACGATCTTGACATCACGCAAATTGGCTGTTGCAAAAAAACAGTTTCTTGGCCAATTCACCATTGCGGCAGAAAGCAACGAAACCTATATGCTTGCTGCGGCCAAAAGTTACCTGGCATTCGATGAAGTGGACAACCTGGAAACTGTTTATGATAAAATCGACCGAATTTCCGGAATCGACATAGCCGCTGCTGCCAATGAAGTGTTCAGTCAAATGTCTTGTTTGATTTACAGATAACAGCACAATATGGATAAACTCGAAAGATATATAGAAGAATTTTCTGCTCCCGAAGAGGCCCTTTTAACGGAACTTGACCGCCAAACTAATTTGAGAGCCATGCAGCCGCGTATGATCTCCGGACATGTCCAAGGAAAGTTTCTCGAAATGCTCACCCGTATGTTGCGCCCACACAGCATCTTGGAAATAGGGACATTTACCGGATACTCTGCCTTGTGTTTTGCTGCGGGGCTTGCTGACGACGGTTTTATCGATACCGTGGAGATCGATGATGAATTGGAAGAACTTGCCCGCTCATTTTTCGATAGGAGTCAGCATGGACATAAGATTAGGATCCATATCGGTTCCGCATTGGAGGTGGTTCCCGAGTTGCATGAACGCTATGATTTGGTCTATATCGACGGCGACAAGCGCCAGTATGTGGATTACTATGATATGTTGATGGGGGATGGCGTTTATGCGGGGAATCCACCTGTTGTGCACAGCGGTAGCTATATCATCGCCGACAATATTTTATGGTATGGCAAAGTGGTTGAGAACGTGGCTCACAACGACCATTTTACCCAAAAAATCCTCGAATTCAATACGAAAGTCAGAAGAGACGTCCGGGTGGAAAATGTGATTGTCCCGTTACGTGATGGTTTGAACCTGATTCGTGTGAAATAGAAAACCGGAAAAGCACTCGATCCGATTCCCTTGAAGCTATCATTCTGAAAACAAAAAAAGAAAGGCGGAACGTTGTTGAAATTGCGTTCCGACCTTCCTTTTTTGAATTCATTCATATCGAGTCCGGCGTCCGCGGACTTCATCCGCATTTAACCGGGGACTTGATTAAAAGGCTATTTCAACCCCAATTCTTTTTTCATCTGTTCGATTTTGCCGTCCAGCAGGACATTTACCTCCGCGTATTGATTCAGCGACGCAAGGGGTTCACAAACACCGAAATAGAACTTGATTTTGGGTTCCGTGCCAGAAGGTCTTACTGAAACAATCGTATGATCGGCCGTGATGAATTGCAACACGTTCGATTTGTCGATTCCCGTCGAACTCTTTTTCCCCGTAGTCAGATCGAGCACTTCATCCTTCAAGTAATCCTTTACGGTTACAACAGCCGAGCCGCAAATGGTCTTTGGGGGATTTGCACGCCAATCGATCATCATCTGCCGGATCTCTTCCTGACCTTCAATGCCCTTTCTGACCACGGACACAAGCCCCTCCTTATAAAACCCATACTTTACATAAAGCTCTTTGATAAGCTGATAAAGAGATGTACCCATGCTCTTGGCCCATGCAGCAGCCTCTGCTGCCAGCGAACAGGCACTAACCCCATCCTTGTCGCGTACAAAATCACCGGCAAGATACCCGAAACTCTCTTCTCCACCACCGATATATTGTTCACCCATCGCTTCTTGTTCGCGTATCACTTTTGCGATATTTTTAAAACCGGTCAGGCAGTCGAAACTCTTCACCCCAAAACTTTTAGCTACGTCGGACATCATCTCGGAGGTTACGATGGTTTTCACAATGAACTGGTGTCCGTTCAGACGTCCAAGTTCGCTCCAGCGACGACATAGGTAATAGGTGAGTAGTACACAAGTTTGATTGCCGTTCAGTAAGACGAAGTCGCCGTTTTCATCCGGTACGGCAATTCCTATACGGTCCGAATCGGGATCTGTAGCCATAACAATGTCCGCTTTCTCTTTCATCCCCAGATCAATCGCCATCTTCATCGTCGTACGCTCTTCCGGATTAGGCGATTCGACCGTAGGAAAATTACCGTCGATAACAGCCTGTTCTTTCACAACGCTGACATTGGTAAAACCGAACTTGGCCAACGATGCGGGAACCAGACGATAGCCACATCCGTGAACCGGGGTATATACGATCTTCATGTCATGGAAGCGAGATACTGCGTCGGGTGACAATGCAAGAGAGTGGATCGCGTCGAGATAAATTTTGTCGAACTTTTCATCAAGTATTTCGATATTGGATGCATTCGCTCCTGTTTTGATTTGTTCGATTGAGGTGATCTTGTTCACTTCGTCGATAATATTGACGTCATGGGGGGCGATCACCTGCGAACCGTCCGTCCAATATGCCTTGTAACCGTTGTATTCCTTTGGATTGTGGGAAGCCGTTACCATTACGCCACTCTTGCATCCCAGTTCACGAATCGCAAAACTCAATTCGGGAGTGGGCCGAAGGGAGTCGAACAGGTAAACCTTGAAACCGTTGGAAGCGAAAATGTCGGCTGCACGCTCGGCAAATTCCCTGCTGTAATTACGACAATCATGGCTGATTGCAACCTTGATTTCTTCGCCGGGGAAACATTTCAGCAGGTAATTGGAAAGGCCCTGAGTGGCCATCCCAACCGTATAGATATTCATGCGGTTGGTCCCGACACCGATAATGCCTCGCAATCCTCCTGTCCCGAATTCGAGATCTCTATAAAAGCTTTCGGTAAGTTCCTTCGGATCATTATCCATCAGGTATTTAACC
>CASDWR010000273.1 GCA_949284665.1 uncultured Rikenellaceae bacterium
ACTACAAAGCTGCCGTACCGACAGTAGCCACTTGCTCCAATTGCGGGGCCGCGGTTCAATATCATCGTGTATGCCCCGAATGCGGTTTCTACCGCGGAAAACTGGCGATCGAAAAGAAAGCGGAATAATACACACATTCGTCCGGCAATCGTCGGGAATAACGACAGCGGAGACAAATGTACAGGATCGGGATTGACGCAATGGGCGGCGATTATGCGCCTGATGTCGTCGTGGAAGGAGCGATTATGGCCCTCGGTGAGATCGAACCCGAGAGCCGTATCGTCCTGTTCGGCGACAAGGATCGCATTTGCAAGCTGTTGCGCATGCACAACTGCCCGGAAGACACTTTCGATATCGTCCCAACAACACAAGTCATCACTATGGATGACCATCCCGTCAAAGCCTTTTCCTCCAAAACCGATTCAAGCATAACCGTCGGGTTCAACTACCTCAAACGAAATGCTATCGACGGCTTTGCAAGCGCAGGCTCCACGGGGGCAATGATGACAGGGGCAATGTACTCGTCGGAAGTGGTTAGAAATGTAATCCGGCCTGCCATCTCCGTCAAAATCCCAACCGCCGACGGCGGAAACGTACTGCTGCTCGACGTGGGACTCAACGTCGATTGCAAGCCCGATGTACTTTATCAATACGGTATCCTGGGAAGTGTATATGCCCAAAGCGTGCTCGGCAAAGAGCACCCACGTGTCGCACTCCTCAACATCGGAGAGGAAAAGGAAAAGGGAAATCTGGTAACCAAGGCAACATACGAACTGATGGCCTCCACTGAAAAGTTCAATTTCTCCGGCAACATCGAAGCCCGCGATATCTTTACCGGACAAATAGCCGATGTGATCGTATGCGACGGGTTCGTCGGAAATACCATCCTCAAACAAACCGAAGGATTCTACCGCATCGCCAAAATGCGCGGAATCAATGACGATTACATTGACCAATTGAATTACGAACAGGAGGGCGGGACCGTTGTCCTGGGTATCAATGCAATCGTTTTGATCGGCCACGGCTGCTCTACGGCCCATGCCATCAAAAACATGATTCTCCAGACCGAAAAATCGATCAAAGCCGGTCTGGTAAACAATTTACAGGACATATTCAGAGACTTCTAATGAAAAACATCACTGCCGCCATAACCGGTGTGGGCGCATATCTACCCGATTACATCCTCGACAATTTTGAATTGAGCCGGATGGTAGATACGTCGGACGAGTGGATCATGACCCGTGTGGGAATCAAAACCCGACACATTCTCAAAGGCGAAGGACTGGGTACCTCTTACATGGCTGAAAGAGCCATCCGGGACCTGCTCGAAAAAACCAATACCCATCCCGAAGAGATCGATCTCATCGTATGTGCAACCGTAACCCCCGACATGTTTTTCCCGTCAACGGCCAGCCTGCTCTGTTACAAAACAGGGCTCGTCAACGCTTTCGGTTTCGACATGCTTGCCGCTTGCAGCGGATTCATTTATGCCCTGGTTACGGCATCGAAATACGTGGAAACAGGAACATGCAAAAAAGTAATCGTCGTCGGAGCCGATAAAATGTCATCTATCATCGATTACACGGATCGCACCACCTGTCCCCTCTTCGGCGACGGCGCAGCTGCCGTACTGCTCGAACCCAATAAAAACGGACTCGGCATCCTCGACTCAATTACCCGTGGAGACGGTGAAGGCTCCAAACACCTATACATGAAGGCGGGGGGGTCCGCATACCCATCTTCCGAGGAGACGGTGAAAAACAGATGGCATTACGTCTACCAGGAGGGTCAGGCTGTATTCAAGGCAGCAGTAACGAAAATGGCCGAGGTGGCCGTGGAAATTATGGAACGCAACCACCTTACGGCCGATGACATCCGCTTCCTCGTACCCCACCAGGCAAACCTGCGTATCATCGATGCCACGGCACACCGTATGGGAATCCCGAAGGACAAGTGCATGATCAACATCGACAAATTCGGAAATACCACGGCCGCTACCATACCATTATGCCTATGGGATTACGAAAGCCGCCTGCAAAAGGGAGACAACCTGATCCTTGCTGCATTCGGAGGTGGCTTCACATGGGGGTCCGTATACCTGAAATGGGCGTATGACGGGGCTACTTTTACTAAATAACCCCTCCCTCAAAGCAAGAAAAAAGTCTGCGGTTCCTTAGTTCAACGGATAGAACGACAGTTTCCTAAACTGTAAATCCGGGTTCGATTCCCGGAGGGACTACGAGAAACCACGGATCGAATCTCATGAATTAGCCGGTTAGGTCCATTGGGCAAATGCGGGAATGCTTCAGATCCGAATGCTGCTCTTAAACTGTTGTCTGCCGGTTGTTATGAGAGGTATTGAATTCACAGCATTCTCTCCGCTCAGACAACACGAAGCAGTATCCACTGAATGCCAAACGGATTCCCTAAAGAAAAGCCCTTTCGATGAAAGGGCTTTTCTCGTCAATGGGGGGGGGCTGATTCTGCTCTACCCATTAAACTCTGCATTCTCCGCAAATCAACCGTCACATACGCCAAGATCGTTTTATTCGGACCTCGGCCGCTTATCCCATGCACCATTCCTCTTATCATTTCACGAGGACAACTGGTCCTGCAAATGACCCTGCATACGGTTCGCTACTGACACCTCCCCATATTTATCTAATTTACATCGGATCCACCACATCCCCATTATCCGAAATAATTCCTGCAAGAAGATACCCCCACCCATATTAAAAAGAGACCGGAATACGGTGTGGCAGGCTGTATGAAAGAGTTTGGCGAAAATTTTGCCGATTTATATCGACATACGACGGGCAGAACACTTCCGTTCCCGAACAACAGACCGCCGTACCCTGACAAGACAAAAGTGAATAACCAACCCTGTAAAAAAACAGGTAAAAATTCCTTAACCAAAATACAAACCTATAAAACGGGATAACAAGCTATAAAATAAATCATCAAGGACAATAGGTCGCCTTTATAAAATTTAAACATTACCTTTACATATCAAAAACACTTTTAACCATGGGAACAAGACAATTCTGTTTTTCTCTTGCCTTGATTGCAGCCTTCCTGATTGCTGCACACTCGCAGGAGATGGAAGCCTGTACGGGAATCACCCGTACAGCCAAAGACGGCACATGCATCGTTGCCCGTACCATCGAATGGGGCGGCAGTGATTTGAACAGCCAGTATGTAGTCGTTCCACGCGGATACACCCAGCACTCGTTCGTGCCCGGAGGGACCGACGGCATGGAATTCTCCGCCCGATACGGATATGTCGGACTGGCTGTCGAACAAAAAGAGTTCATCGCCGAGGGAATCAACGAACAGGGTCTCTCCGCCGGACTGTTCTATTTCCCCGGATATGGCAAGTATGTGGATTACGACCCGGCAATGAAATCAAAAAGCATCGCCGACCTCCAACTGGTTGCCTGGATCCTGGGTAGTTGTGCGGATGTCGACCAGGTGAAACAGGCCATCGAAAAAATTCGTGTGATCGCCATCGATCCGCGTGCCTCAACCGTACATTGGCGCTTTACCGACACATCCGGGCGACAACTCGTCCTCGAAATTATCGAAGGAACTCCCAAATTCTACGAAAACAAACTCGGAGTCCTGACCAATTCGCCCGGCCTCGACTGGCAATTGACAAACCTTAACAACTATGTAAATCTCTATCCGGGAAGCTCTACATCAAAAACATTCGGCAACATCTCGCTCTCGCCATTCGGCGCCGGCAGCGGCTTTTTGGGAATTCCCGGCGATGTCACTCCTCCATCACGTTTCGTGCGGGCCGCATTCTATCAGACCACTGCTCCGGAACAAGATACAGCCCTGGAAACCGTTCTCCAATGCTTCCAGATACTCAACAATTTCGACATCCCCATCGGTATTGAATTCGCCGAGAACCAGACACCGACCGATATCCCGAGCGCAACCCAATGGACCTCGGCTGCCGACATGAAAAACCGAATCATCTACTACCGCACCATGTACGACAGCTCGATTCGCAGCATCGACCTCAAGACAATCGATTTCGCTTCGGTAAAGTACCAGGCTGTACCGCTCGACCGGACGAAACAACAACCCATCGTTCCTGTCAGGATTCAATAGGCAATAAAAACAGACTGAAATCCATACCCGGCCGAACAGACAAAGATATAAGGGAGTTCACTCCCACCTCTTATCCATTACTCTCCATTCGGCCGGGTATATTGCGCCCAAGCCGTTTCATAGTAACGGGCACGGTTGACCGGACTGGTCGCACGGGGAATATACGACGAAATGCCACACAGGTCCTCCGCCGCAAAAAAACCGCCATAGACCGAATAGATCGTTTCGGTGTGACTCTCATACACCACCACTTCACGCAATCGGGCCTCGAATGCCGAATAGAGGGTTGCATCCCGACAAACATCCCGAATATAGGCTCTCAAATCAAAAAAAGCGTGGTTGGCCAATGACTCCAGCGGCTGAATGGCACCCGCATCGGCCTCATCCGTTCCGGCAGCAAAAACGGCACGCACGCTCTCTGCCAACGCATCAAGGGCCGACATCTTTACCAACGCAACCGATGCCGATCGGTATGTACCGCTCCCGCCTCCATCATAATACTCAACAAACGTACGACACACATCCTCCAACGACGATTTACCGTCGAAAAACATCGGAACTATATGACGGTAGGGAAATCCCTGTGCCATGATCTCCGTCGGAGAGGCTATGACATAATCGGCACTGTTCCTCAAATCGTAAAGCACCTCGATCGACGACATGAAACAGGCATCCAGCAGGATGAAATCGAAATGAATCGGCGACAGTCCGCGCGCAAGATCGCCCGACGACATGTGCGCACCGTCGTCATCACCCATCCACCGGGTAGGCTCCGCACCGGCCATCGGAACAAACCGATGTTCGGCCGAAACACCACTACGCCTCATCCGATACAGGTCGGATACCTTCTCCACATCGGCATGAAACCACCCCAAT
>CASDWR010000274.1 GCA_949284665.1 uncultured Rikenellaceae bacterium
AGCATACAAAGTAGGATTCAGCGACACTCGTTACTTCAGCACATGTTTCAAAAAAGAGTTCGGAATCGTGCCCACTGAATATAAGAGACTGCATGCCGACAATTCTGAAAATTAAAATAACGGTTACACTTGGGGAATAGATTTCTTATCGATTGTCTTTTCGTTACAAGACGATTTGCAGACCGGGAACAGAGAGAAAAACGGGCTGGGAAATTCGCTCCATGGACAATGCGCTTCGTTCAACCGATGTTCTGCCACGAACATGCAGGAGGCCACACATTACTTACCGTTCTGTCTCTTCTTTAAGAAAGTATCGCCTTCTTCGGAGGAGTTCCTCAATATTCTGTATACATCATCGGCATACCTTCTCCCTACAGGAATCGAGACCTTGTTGCCAATCATGCCAATTTCATGTTTTGAAAAATGTTCCACCTTTTCCAATGAAACAATATACGATCGATGGACGCGAAGGAATTTCTTCTCCGGCAACATCGATGCCATGGTTTTCATGCTGGTACGAGAGAGGACATGGTCTCCCGAGGTACGAAACAGTTTCGTATAATTCTCCATAGCCTTGACATACACAAGTTCATCGATCGGTATGGAGACATTCGCATATTCCTGTTTGACGATGATGGTTTCGGGAAGAGTATTCTTCGACAGAGTTTCGATTCGTCGCAAAGCCTTCTCCACGGCACGCTCAAAACGATCGTATGCAAAAGGCTTATGCAAAAAATCCACCGCATCAAGATCGAATCCCTCCAATGCATATTGCGCATGGGCAGTGGTAAATATAAAACAACACCCTTGTGGAAGCGTGTGTGCGATCTGGAGTCCGCTGATGCTGCTCATCTCAATGTCGAGAAATACCAAATCGGGCTTCTGGCGAACGATCTCTTCGAAACCGATCCGGGGTTCACTGAATGTCATCAGATCAATGCCTCCTTTCCGCTCACAAAACTGGTTGATAACAAGCAGTGCGAGCGGTTCGTCGTCGATAGCTATGCAGCGGATCTCTTTCATTTCAATTGAATTGTAAGTCTGGTTGAAAATATCCCCTCCTTCTCCGACACCATCAACTCGAAACGGCCGGGGAAAAGCAATTCCAACCGTTTTCGACAATTTTCGATTCCGATAGCCGAATCCGTACCATCCGCGCCGCGCATGATTGCATTCTCGGTCTCGAAAAACAAATTTCCATCCTCCACGACAATCCGAATCAGAATCGTACAATCCTCATCGGGTGATGCACCATACTTGAATGCATTTTCCACAAAAGTAATAAGTATCATGGGTGGGATTTGTTCTTGTGGGTTATCGGCACGGCTCTCGAACACGACATGCGTATGACGATTCAGACGCAGGGACTGCAAGTCGATGTAATGACGGATGTATTCGATCTCGCTGTCGACGGCAATGGTTTCGGAAGTGGCATGTGAGTACATATATTTCAGGATATGGGAAAACTTGATAAAAGCCGACTCGGTCTTGTCCGATTTTGTCAAGACCAATCCGTACAAAGCATTCAGGGTGTTGAAAAGAAAATGGGGGTTGATCTGGGCCTTGTAAAGAGCAAGTTCCGCCTTATTTTTTTCGGTCTCCATTTCCTGTTTGAGCAACATTTGCCGAAAAAGTTCGAGCATCAGTTCGATCGAAAGGCTGAAACCCGTAACGATTAGGAAAAAGAACCAGACGATTCGACTGCGCAAATGTTGGCGGGCTTCGGTCAACCATGGGGCGTCCGACTCTTTCGGAAGCGGAAAATCCCCGACCAGTTTCGTCACGCACAGCAATATCAACATAAGCCAAAAAATCTTCTTGAATTTACGCTGCACAACCAACGCGGGAAGGTTCATTTTCCGATACACGAAATAGAGCGCATAAAGATAAACGATCAACATCACCATAAAAAAAGTATGGTTGACAAACCATCTGTCGACCGGTGCCATCGTAATGATCACCGGTAAAATCACCAGACAAAATAACAGATCGATATAAAGGGTAATGCGTGTATGTTTCATATCCGTATTCGATATCGGCCCGGACAGGTTTCAATTAGGCTGAAAACAGATGTCCGAAACCCTCGTTTAGGACAATCTTTCACGCAAAGATAACGGTTTGACATGAATTCTTCAACCGTTTCCCTGACATTCGTCCTCACTTTTTTGTCGTTTGTCAACAAATTTGCACCCTTGAATATATTATTCTAATTTTGTTACGTTTTTGCACTGGGCAAAACCAGCAGTAGCATACAATAAACAATCATTATACAATAAACACAATGAAACAACCGATCATCATGCTTGCTTGCCTTGCATTGCTCGCCTCCTGCGACAAAGCACAGCAACAAAAGGCCAGCGTAATGTACAAAACCGACACGGTGGCTTTGACCGACAGGGTTCTGAAATCCGATTATACGGCAACCATGCAAGGTCGCCAACATGTCGAAATCCGTCCGCAGGTAAGCGGAATCATTACCGATATCAAAATCAACGAAGGGGATATCGTACACAAAGGACAAGTTCTTTTCATCATCGACCAGGTTCCGTATAAAGCGGCTCTCGAAACGGCATCCGCTAATGTAAAAAGTGCGGAAGCCGCATTAGCGACAGCACGTCTCACGGCCGAAAGCAAAGAGGAACTTTTCAAGGAAGAGGTAGTATCCGAATTCGATCTGTTGACAGCACGGAATGCCCTGGCAGAGGCGGAAGCGACGCTTGCACAAGCCCGCGCACAAGAGATCAATGCAGAGAACAATCTTTCGTACACGGAGGTAAAAAGTCCTGTAAACGGTATTGCGAGTATGATCCCCTATCGGGTAGGTGCGCTCGTAAGCAGCAGTATCTCGGATCCGCTGGTCACCGTATCGGACGACGAAGAGATATATGCCTATTTTTCAATGGCAGAGAATCAGATTCTCGATTTGATTCAACAATACGGCTCATTGCAAAAAGCCATGGCGCAAATGCCCGAAGTCGAATTGACTATGAGCAACGGGAAAACATATCCCTATACCGGAAGAATCGATGCCATCAGCGGAACGGTGGATAAGAGTACCGGAGCCGTACGTCTTCGTGCGACTTTCAAGAATCCCGACAAATTGCTGAGGAACGGCAGCAGCGGAACGGTAGTCGTACCGACGACCCTGAAAGAGTGCATCGTCATTCCTCAAACGGCCACATACGAGTTGCAAAACCGTGTTTTCGTCCATAAGGTCATTGACGGGATGACACAGTCTTCACCGGTTGAAGTTTTCCGACTGAACAACGGAACCGAATACATCGTAACATCGGGATTGCAACCCGGTGACATTATTGTTGCAGAAGGAGCCGGTCTGGTACGTGAAGGAACGGTGATTGCAAGTCAGACATCCAAAGAATAACTTGTTGCCATGAAAATCAGAACATTTATCGACCGACCCATATTGGCGGGAGTTATCTCTGTCATGATCCTGATCCTGGGTCTGATCGGACTTTCGCAACTACCCGTCGAGCAATTCCCCGAAATAGCACCACCAACTGTAAGCGTTTCAACAACTTATACGGGAGCAAATGCCGAAACGGTCCAAAAGAGTGTCGTCGTTCCTTTGGAAGAGGCGCTCAACGGTGTGGAAAACATGATGTACATGACCTCCACGGCTACCAATACCGGTTCGGCCCGTATTACGATCTATTTCCGTCAAGGTACGGATCCCGACATGGCAACCGTGAATGTCCAAAACCGAATCGCAACGGCACAAGGACTCCTTCCTGCTGAAGTGACGCGTAGTGGTATTAACGTGCGCAAACGCCAGACAAGCAATATCAAGGCATTGGCATTGTATAGTCCGGACAATTCATTCGACGAAAACTTCCTGAGCAATTACCTGAAAATCAATATTGAACCACGGCTATCACGTATAGCCGGCGTGGGAGAGGTAAATGTGATGGGGGCCGATTATTCATTGCGTATCTGGCTCGATCCTGGGAAAATGGCCAAATACGGTCTCGTACCATCCGACATCACGGCAGTACTCGATGAACAAAATCTGGAAGCACCGACAGGGACATTAGGGGCCGAATCGGAAAACACATTCCAATACGTACTAAAATACCGTGGCCGATACGAGGAGGAAAAGGATTACGAGAACATGGTCGTTCGGGCCCTGCCGGACGGAGAGGTGTTGCGCTTGAAAGACATCGCCCGAATTGAACTGGGATCGCGGTCCTATACATATATTGGTGAAGTAAACGGCCATCCAGGATCGAACTGCATGATCGCCCAAACTTCAGGATCGAATGCTAATGAGATCATCGAAGAGATCGACAAAGTGGTTGCCGAGATATCCGAGACACTTCCCAAAGGAATGGAACTGGTCGACGTGATGAGTACGAAAGACTTCCTCGACGCGTCCATTCAAAACGTGATCAAAACCTTGCTCGAGGCAATTTTCCTGGTAATTCTGGTCGTGTATGTCTTTTTGCAGAGTTTTCGTTCCACCTTTATCCCGGCCATATCGATCATCGTCTCGCTGATCGGTACATTTGCTTTCCTGTATTTGGCAGGGTTCAGTTTGAACATGCTGACCTTGTTTGCCTTGGTACTGGTGATTGGTACGGTGGTCGACGATGCCATTGTGGTCGTCGAGGCCGTACAGGCCAAATTCGACGAAGGCTACCAATCCCCCTATCAGGCCACGATCAACGCCATGGGAAATATCACCTCCGCCCTTGTCACAACGACATTCGTCTTCATGGCCGTGTTCATTCCGGTAAGCTTCATGGGAGGAACCACCGGTACGTTCTATACGCAATTCGGACTTACGATGGCCGTAGCGGTAGGTATATCGCTTATTAACGCCATGACACTGAGCCCGGCACTCTGTGCATTGATCATGACTCCGCATGCAAAAGCCGGTGAAGGCAAAAAACTGAGTTTCTCGTCGCGTTTCCATATTGCTTTCGATACGGCATTCCATCGATTGATGATGAAATACAAAACGGGCGTGTTCTTCATGATTAAACGCAAATGGCTGACCGCTGTTTTGCTGGTTGCCGCCCTGACGACCCTTTTCGTGCTGCTTAAGACCACCAAGACGGGACTCGTTCCTCAGGAAGACATGGGAACCATATTCGTGGATGTACGTACCTCACCGGGAACCAACCTCGAAGAGACAAAAACCATCATGGATGAGATAGACAGCCGTATCAAGACCATTCCACAAGTCAACATTTTCTCCAAAGTGACCGGCAACGGTATGATCAGCGGCCAGGGAGCTTCGAACGGCATGTTCATCCTCCGGCTCAAACCGTGGAGTGAACGTACGGAAAAAGAAGACGACATAAATGCCGTCATCAGTGAAATCTATCGCCGTACGACAGATATCTCTTCGGCTGACATCATGGCATTCGCACAGCCGATGATTCCGGGTTATGGTGTGAGCAGCGGTTTCGAAATTTATGTTCAAGACCAAAAGGGAGGGACCATCGACGACCTGTTGAAAGTTACCCGTACGTTGATCGACGAATTGAATGCCCGTCCTGAAATCGCCCGTGCCACCACATCGTTCGACACCAAGTTTCCACAATATCTGGTAGAGGTAGATGCTGCACGATGCAAACGGAACGGAGTATCCCCCAGCGATGTGTTGAACGTATTGTCCGGCTACATCGGCGGCAATTATGCTTCGAACATGAACCGTTTTTCAAAGCTCTATCGGGTAATGGTACAGGCTTCTCCGGAGTTCCGTCTGGACACGGAAGCATTGAACAACATGTTCGTGCGCAACTCCGACGGGGAAATGACACCTATCAGCCAATATTTGACGCTTTCCCGTGTATACGGTGCAGAAACGCTGACCCGTTTCAATTTGTTCTCGGCCATTTCAGTCAATGGTACTCCGGCCGAAGGATACAGCTCGGGACAAGCCATCCAGGCTGTCCGCGAGGTAGCAGCCGAGACATTACCGGCCGGTTACGGCTACGAATTCGGCGGCATGTCGCGTGAAGAGGCATCGACGGGAAATACCACAATAATTATTTTCATCATCTGCATCGTATTCATATATCTTATCCTGTGTGCGCTGTACGAAAGCCTCTTCATCCCGATCGCGGTAATTCTTTCCGTCCCGTTCGGACTGGCCGGCAGTTTCCTGTTTGCCAAGATGTTCGGGCTGGAGAACAATATCTATCTGCAAATCGGTCTGTTGATGTTGATCGGTCTGTTGGCAAAAACCGCCATTCTGTTGACGGAATATGCTACCGAAAGACGTAAACAGGGCATGACGATCGCACAAGCAGCCATATCTGCCGCACAAGTACGTTTGCGTCCTATCCTGATGACCTCATTGACCATGGTGTTCGGTATGCTGCCATTGATGTTCGCATCCGGTGTGGGAGCCAACGGCAATATCTCCGTCGGTGTAGGTACGGTGGGCGGTATGTTGATCGGAACGATCGCCTTGCTGTTCATCGTTCCCGTCATGTTTATCATCTTCCAAACCTTGCAGGAGAGATTGATGCCCGATCGCAAATTGCCTACAGGGGTCGAAAAGAGTCTTTAAAATTCCAAAGAATCGAACCGTAATGAAAAAGTTGATTATATATATGTTTTTGTCGGCCGGTTTGTGCAGTTGCTCGATATACCGGACATACAAACGGCCCGATATGCCCGTAGTTGACAGCCTGTATCGCCATACAACGACGCTCGAAGACAGCGCCACGCTTGCACAACTGTCATGGCAGGAACTCTTTTCAGACCCGAACCTGCAAAAACTTATTGAAACAGGGCTGGCAAACAACAGTGACCTGAATATCGCTCGCCTGCGCGTACAGGAAGCCGAGGCTTTGCTCAAAAGTTCCAGACTCTCGTACCTGCCGTCGCTTTCGTTGAATCCACAGGGGACAGTGAGTGCTCCGGAGAAAGGAAACACGACCAAGACCTATGATCTGGCAGCAGCTGCCAATTGGGAGATTGACATATTCGGACGGATAACCAATGCCAAACGGGGTGCGAAAGCCGCCTTGGAGCAAAGCCAGGCATACCGTCAGGCCGTACAGACTCAATTGATCGCGACCATTGCGAATAATTACTACATGCTGCTCATGCTCGATGAGCAGCTTGATATCAGCCGTCGCACCGCGGAGACCTGGAGTGAGAACCTTCGGGTTATGAAGGCACTGAAAAAGGCGGGGCAAACGACCGAACTCGCCGTATCTCAGACCGAAGCAAGCAAATTGTCGGTAGAAGCCTCGTTGCACTCTCTCGAACGCCAGATCTCCGAAATGGAAAATTCACTTTCCGCTCTTTTGGGAATGGCTCCGCAAACAATTGTCCGATCTACACTGAAAGATCAGGTATTCCCTGAAACCCTGTCGACGGGAATTCCTTTACAGTTGTTGCAACGTCGGCCGGATGTTCGTCAGAGTGAAGCAGAACTGGCCGTTGCATTTTATGCCACCAACGAAGCCCGTTCGGCTTTTTACCCCTCCATTACGTTGAGCGGGTCGGCCGGGTGGACTAACGCAGCAGGTGCTGCGATTACCAATCCCGGGCAGTGGCTGTTTACGGCTGTCGGTTCTCTTGTGCAACCACTTTTCAACAAAGGGCAAAATGTTGCCAATCTGAAAGTGGCAAAGGCGCAACAGGAAGAGGCATTGTACGCATTCCGTCAATGTCTTCTCGATGCCGGCACAGAGGTTAACAATGCTTTGATCCAATGGCAGTCCGCCCGTCAATGCCTGCAACTCGACAGGCAACAAATCACATCACTTCAATCCGCCGTAAGGAGTTCCGAATTACTGATGCGACACAGTTCTCAAAATTATCTGGAGGTAATTACAGCACGACAGACTCTCTTGCAGGCCGAGCTCAATGCGGTATCCGATCGTTTCGACGAAATACAAGGAGTCATCAATCTGTACCATGCATTGGGTGGAGGTTACTGACAATACCGTAAACTGGGATAGCACAAAATACGGGGGAGGCCACATGGTCTTCCCTGTATTTTATCGGTTCTCAAGGGAAATAGACTTCTCGTACAACGGCAAGACGAGCAAATCGTTCTATCCGGGCGACATCCGGTTACCGGAAAGATTTTTTTACATACATAGTGGTGTTTTTGTCTGACTCGTGAACGATTTCAAATCTTGGAGGCGAATATCGGAAAACGAAAAACAAGGCACAACATTTGCCGCAAAAAGACAATATTCTGAAGACCGTGACCGACATGGCCGACATTCAATACGCCATAAAAACGATGACATATGCAACCTCTGACCGAAGAAGAAAAAAGGATAATTATAGACAAAGAGACGGAACAGCCCTTTTCAGGCCGTTACTATCACCACCATGCAACAGGCATTTACCGATGCCGGCAATGTGGTGCGCCTTTGTACCGTTCATCCGACAAATTCGATTCGGGTTGCGGATGGCCGAGTTTCGACGATGCGATTCCGGGTTCGGTTTGCCAACATCCTGACGCCGACGGTATACGTACCGAAATCGTCTGTGCAGCTTGTGGAGGACATTTGGGACATTTGTTCAGGGGAGAAGGATTCACGCCAAGGAATCTTCGGCACTGCGTCAACTCTGCATCAATGGTTTTTGAGAGTGAAGAACCGAACGACAAGATTCCCGTATCTCCAGCGATTGAACGGGCAATTTATGCAGGAGGTTGTTTTTGGGGAGTGGAATATATGATGAAACAACTGTCCGGAATACTTCGCATCAGTCCGGGATATACCGGAGGAAGTACTGAATATCCCAGCTATGAAGAGGTTTGCAGCGGCATGACAGGACATGCCGAAGCCGTCGAAATCGTATTCGACCCTTCAAAACTCTCTTATGAAACACTGACACGAAGGTTTTTTGAAATCCACGACCCGACCCAATTCGAGGGGCAGGGACCGGATATCGGGAAACAATATCGTTCCGAAATTTTCTACACGACAGAACGACAAAAGGAAATCGCGTTGCACCTCATCAAGGAGTTGACCGAAAACGGCTACGACATTGTTACCCGCGTAACCAAGGCAGGCAAATTCTGGCCAGCCGAAACCTACCACCGGAACTATTATGATCGCAAGGGTACGCGTCCCTATTGCCATACCCGAACCAAGCGATTCGAAAAATAAATTTTCACGCCCCAGGAATCGGAACCGGGAGACATTTCGTATCTTTGAAGTAAGAACACTAAACTACCTTTTCCATGAACCGCACCTGCATCCTTGCTCTCGATCAGGGGACAACATCCTCACGAGCGATCGTTGTCGATCGGGAATGTCGCATCAAGGCGATCTCTCAAAAGGGGTTCAGACAATTCTTCCCCCATGCCGGATGGGTCGAACACGATCCCAATGAAATATGGGCCTCCCAATCAGGCGTTGCCGCCGAAGCACTGGCGGCAGCGGACCTGACCGCTGCGGATATTGCCGCCATCGGAATCACAAACCAACGTGAAACCACGATCATCTGGGACCGGAAAACTTCCAGCCCAATCTATAATGCCATCGTATGGCAGGACCGGCGCACGGCCGATTACTGCGAACGATTGAAAACCGATGGTCTCGAAAAAATGATTCGTGACAAGACCGGTCTTGTGATCGATGCCTACTTCTCGGCTACCAAAATCAAATGGATTCTCGATAATGTTCCACATGCCCGCGAACGCGCGATGCGCGGAGAACTCTGTTTCGGCAATATCGACAGTTGGCTCGTATGGAAATTTACCCGAGGCAAAACGCATATTACCGATGTAACGAACGCCTCGCGGACCATGTTGTTCAATATTCACACGCTGAAATGGGACGATGACCTGCTCCGTCTTTTCGATATTCCCCCATCCATATTGCCGGATGTACGGTCAAGTAGTGAACATTATACGGATACGGCTCCGTCGTTTTTATCCGGACGCATCCCCATTGCCGGCATTGCCGGAGACCAGCAGGCAGCACTTTTCGGACAACTATGTACACAACCGGGGACTGCGAAAACCACATACGGAACCGGTTGTTTCGTGATGATGAATGCCGGGGACACCCCCGCCATATCACACAACGGGCTTCTCTCGACCGTAGCCTGGCAAATTGGAGGGCGGGTGGCATATGCTCTGGAGGGGAGTGTGTTTGCCGGTGGCGCAACGATCCAATGGTTGCGCGACGGAATCGGAATTCTCCGTAACGCCAGCGAATCGAAAACTCTCGCCCTGTCGGTTCCAGACAGCGGCGGAGTGTGTTTCGTTCCGGCTCTTACGGGGTTGGGAGCACCCTATTGGGATCCTTATGCACGGGGAACGTTATTCGGTATTACGCGCGGGACCGGAATTGCTCACATCGCACGAGCCGCTTTGGAAGCAATCGCCTATCAAGTTTACGATGTCATTCGCGCTATGGAGAACGAAATGGGCACTCCGTTGCAAGAATTACGAGTTGATGGCGGGGCTTCGGCCAATGATTTTTTGATGCAGTTTCAGGCCGATTTGAATCGGACACGTGTCGTACGACCCGAAAACATGGAATCCACAGTTCTTGGGGCTGCATTTCTTGCCGGATTGGCTACGGGATATTGGAAAGACGAACAGGAAATTGCAAACGGACGCCTCATCGGTCGCTCGTTCGAACCGCAAGGCGATCCCGACACAATACAACACGGAATCGATCGCTGGCACGAAGCTGTCCGCCGCTCACAGGGTTGGGCAGAACAGGAATAACACCGGGCCGGGATATGTCGGGATGTAGCGTCGACCGATATGTCGTCTTGGCAAATGGGTACAGAAAGCTACGATTACCCGAATCTGTCATTTTAGCCGGCTGGAGAAAGATGCAAGCCATCGCTCAAAATCTTTGTTCCTTGTGAAGACACATTTGCCAGAACCCAAAAAGGGAGTAGCGATCGATTCGAAACCCTTTTCTTCGACCCTGAAATC
>CASDWR010000275.1 GCA_949284665.1 uncultured Rikenellaceae bacterium
ACCCATCTGATCATTGGCGCTCCACGATGTAGTCAGAAAATCACCGCTCAACGATGTTTTCGAAACATCGGTTGCCGATGAAATCTCTTGTTCGGCCATAATTGCTATTGCCACCCCTGAAGGCTCTTCTGTTCCCGCATATCCGTTTTGTTCGTTATCCTCTTTACTGTCCTTGCATGCCGTCACCAACATCATCGCCGACAAAACGACATACGGCAAAAACATTCCTTTAATTCTCATAACTTGTTTCATTTTAGCTTTGACATCATTACCACGTTTCCGGATTGTCGAACATTTCTACTTCAACCTGTCCCGGATTTATCGGAGAGGTAGCGACTCCCTCTTCCAATACAAACTCCTCTATCCGTATTTGCGGAACAATATATTCTTTATTTTTCATACAACATACACATTGATAATTGTTTTTATCGATGTTTCGTTTGGCGGCAGGGGAAACCGCCAAACGAAACATTCTCACCTAACCTTCCGCTTTACTGATCGGTACTGTCAATATCGGAATCAATAACAACTGATCGGGGCTGCAAGCCCAGTCGTCGCCTTCCGATTAATAAACTGCTGTTCATACAACGATTCGGGAGTAACCGGGACTCCGTACGACTCCCAGACTCCGTCCGGCCGCCCTGTGAATGCACCTTCACTCTTGGTCCCGACACAACCGATTGCATAATTCTTCGCCGAAACCCACGGACTCTGGCAAACCAAAGTCTTACCTGTACAATTCCACATTACCTGGTTCGCACCAGCCCAGCCATGTCCCGATCCGAGATTGCTGCGATCCTGAACACGGAACAGATAATCGGTCGAAACACAATCGTAAAGCGTTCCCGTACACCAACGCTGGTGCGGACCGCAATCGTCCAGTGCATGAGTCGAGGTACAACGGGTAAATACATTCGGGCCAGCCACCTTGGCTGAGGATGAAAAACTGTGGCGGGCACTGTCCGCTTTGCAATTCTTAACCAGACAAAGCTGACCTCCCGAAAAATAAAATCCATACCGGCGGCTGCCTTGTATCGTCGACTTGGGAGAGAGACACGTACAATTACTTACCGTAATATTTTTTGAACCCGCCTTCATATCCACCAAACCGAAACCGAAATATCGGCTGGTAATATTATCAACCCAACAATGAATAGCCGTCTGTATCTCGATCGCCGTCCAGGCATGATTCTCATCGAAGGCACTGGCATATTCCGAAACAAGCGTCATGTCCTCTATGCCGCTCCCAGTAATACGATCGCTATACGTATATTTTATCAGTTGACTCTCATCATATGTTTGATCGAGTGCCATGGCAACCGGATTATCCAGATAAATTTGAGAACCCGATTTGCGAACCACTGTCCGCTCCCAATATATCGAAAATCCGCTCGCCTGCCATTGAGTAACCGTTCCCCCATCCGCACGTGGCGGGATCTGATCCATCTTCAAGTCGGTAATCCACTGTTGATTCGGCACACGATAAATCACCACGTCATCGCCGACAGCATATTTGCTGGGGTCCTCTACCGTTACATACATCTGCCCGGCAGGCGTGTAACTGTCCGTAATACGCGAACTGCTTCCCGATACTGTTTGCCGCTGCGACGTAGTCCCGAGAATAATCAACGGACGAACCAATTTGCCCGTGGCTACCAACACTGTCGCATCTCCCTCACCGCGAAGCACCACATTGCTCTTGGTCATGTTTAATGTCCCGGAGATATTCCATGTCCCGGCTTTGAGCAACAATGCACCTTTCTGTGTCATTTTATCCAAAGCTTCCTGAATCATCTCCGTCGCATCGCTTCCATCTGCCGGAGCTTCCAATGTCATCACTACCGGATAGTCGGGAACGTTCAAATCTCCCCATTTGTAACCGACACGGCTGAAATCGAGAATCGCATCCCCTTTCTCATCAGGATCGGTATACGGTATCTTCTCATATACATACTCTTCTTCAGAACCACCTCCGCCACCATCCGAAGGGTCATTATTTTGAGGTGTAGAAGAGCAGGACTGGTACACGAAAATAAAAATCAGGCTTAATATTCCAGTCACCTTCCCGGTTAATTGAAACACGCTCATTGTTCTGTAGTTTTAAGTTTGTCTTATTCCGATCAGGATCCCGATACTTTCGTACGCTTCCTATCGCCACTTTCCAAAACGCCTGTCAGTATCGGAATCCGGATCGGATTCAATGATTAATGAATGCTATTTTGCATTCTGAACCAATACATTGTATAGCCAACGCATCCGTTCGCTACGTTCTGCGTTGATTTTCTCCGCCTGTCCATCCTTCAAGTAGCCATCGCATGCGGCAATGAAGCGCTTATCCAGTTCGTAGCTCTCTTTCACAACCGGCTCCAAACGCTCAAGTAATTGCGATGCTTTTGAAATATCATAGGAAGGCAATTCATATTCTATCTCTATCTGTCTGAATTGCAAATAATTAATACGCAAATCAAGCATCAATTTCAAATGTTCGAATTCCTCCGCATTCTTTTTGGGAGTAATCGCAGCAAGTTGATCCCGCATTGCAATGGCTTCCGATAATACATCGGCAATCGGTTTGCCCAGCTTGTCCTTCCCACTCGCCGAAATAACCTGTTGCGGCATGAAATAGTAGGCAACAACCGTCTCCGCATCCGCCTTTTTCAAACCGAAACGACGACACGCATAGTCGAAAGCAAACTTCTTCCCGTCAAGTGGTTCATCCGACTGCACGGCTTCGCAGAATGCTTCGACCAACATGTTCATACCGATCTGCGGATATACCGACCGAATGGGTTGCATATTGTTGGGCATACTGAAAGCACCATCGTAATGGTAACCATACTCGCCACTCGTCGACCACGAAGTGTTGATCATTCCCCAATAGCCCGATTGACGGCCGAAAGGTATAAAGTCGGTCAAATTCTTCAAATGTTTCTCCCATTGCGTCAAATAGATGTGGTCCGGTCCCGAACGGAATGCCGTGGCTCCCCACATTTTCACCCCAGCATCGATCAGCGTCTGCACGCTTCCGAAACGATTCACATCCCATCCGTAGTTCCAATCGATGAATATCAACTCTTTCGGCAGTTCGCCCACAGCTTCGGGATGTTTGAGAATGATGTCCGCCCACATGACCGGAGTCTTTCCCATCTCCAACACGATCTCAGCCATGATCTTTACATAATCCACAAAAAGTTTCGAAACTCCTTGTTCCGCCACTTTGGCTGCACATTTCGGGCAACGGCCCAACAACCGGGTCTCATCAGCTCCGATATGGAAATACTGCGAAGGGTGGAGTGCGGCAACTTCCGCAAAAATTTCACGAAATATCTTCTTCGCCTCCTCTTCAGCCAATGGACATACTTGTGATATTTCCTTTTTATCCTCTCTTAAAGCACGATAACGCTCATGCCGCAATATATATTCGCAATGGCCGAAACAGTTCTGCAACGGAATCACATCAATTCCACGATCGGCACAATAAGCCACGAAATCCTTTATTTCATCCTCCGTATACGCATATTCATTACGCAAGGTGGCATGTTTTTTAAATGGGAACGTAGCTTCATATTCCATCAGCAGCGTATTGATCCCAGCCTTCGAAAGCTGGTCGGCATACGCTTTCAAAGCATCGATGGTCATTACTTCATGACGGGCATCTACATAAAAGCCCCGAATATCATATCCTCCTTTCGGAGCATTCCGGCCCGTTACCGGTAAAACAGCGCCCAGCATCACCGTGGCGCAAAGTGCAATACGAATTTTCCGTACAATGTTCATAATTTAATTTTTTACAGTTTTGTCTATTTCATTTCATTGATATATATCCGCTTTCGGATCTTTTCTATTCAATAACAGTGAAAAAACCGGCCCAAAATACCGATAACAATAAGGACATAACCAAATGGAAACCTCGTTCATGAATGGAATACTTCTATCTCGTTTTGTCTCGGAAATGGGGAAACAACAAATCTGCCTCCTCTACGACTATCTATCATCCAACAGTCACTCGAGATCTAAACCAGTACCGTATTTATACATAATGAACCGCTATCACGCCGAGGAATTGTTTCAACTATCCAAAAATTTGACGCTACAAACTGCGACAACCCCTCCATCGAAACTCTCATCCGAAACCGGGCACTGCGTTGCCGCCGCTTTCGGCGGCAAC
>CASDWR010000276.1 GCA_949284665.1 uncultured Rikenellaceae bacterium
CTTCCGGAACGAGGTGCGTCCCTCTTTCCATGCACGTTCTATGGCGCATAGCGTGACACCGTTCTCCTCGTACGAAAAAGCGCACTCTGCCTCTCCGATTAACGGTGTGGTCAAATCTCCGTCGTCATCTACGACCATAAATCCTTCACGAGCAATCACCTCCCGACCCTCAGGTTTCAGATAAGGTTCGTAGGCTACATATTCTCTCTCCAGTACATCTAACTCTTCCGGCTCCAATGGAGCTCCTGCATTTCCCTCCACACAACATATCCCTTTGCACCGCGAAAGATCGCAGGCAAAACATTCTGTCAGAATATCGGTACTGACAATTTTACCGTCAATTTCGATCATGCCCGTTGGGAATAGGTGTCTTGAATGATGATATCGTAAAGTTCACCGAGCGACATGCCCATGTAAGCCGCCTGTTTGGGAACAATGCTGCCGGCGCTCATGCCGGGGATGGAATTGATTTCGATCAGATAGGGCGTACCGTCCGTTCGAACGATGAAATCCACACGCACCACCCCGCGACAATTACAAGTCTTATAGGCTTTCAGTGTCATTTCGTTCAACTGACGACGAATCTCCTCCGAAATCGACGCGGGTGTAATTTCATCCGAGAACCCGGCCGTATACTTTGCCTGATAATCGAAGAATTCTTTTTTGGAAACGATTTCTGTCACCGGGAAAACATACTCTTTTCCCCCGGCAATCATAACTCCGCACCCCATTTCACGACCGTCGATGAATTCTTCGGCCAATACGGCGTCGCTCTCTTTGAAAGCCGCCTCAATAGCCGGCAGAATCTCCGCTTCCGTCTTAACCTTCGTAACACCGAAACTACTGCCACTGGCATTGGGTTTGATAAACATCGGCAAGCCCAGTCGTGCGACCATTGCTGCGGGATCGGGCGTATCGCCTCGACGGATCAGCATCTCTCTGGCCATGGGGATCCCCGTACCTGCCAGCATACGTTTGCAGGCAATTTTATCGAAAGTAATGGCCGAGGATACCATTCCGCACGACGAATAGGGAATTCCCATTATATCGAGATATCCCTGCAGTTTCCCATCTTCGCCCGGTGTGCCGTGAATCAGGATCAATGCATAGTCGAACAGGGTTTTCGTACCCTCTACCGTAATCGAAAAATCGTTCTTGTCGAACGGATAAGAACGGCCCTCAGGCGTGGTATAATGCCAGTCGCGTCCCTGAACATCGATGGTCATTACATTGTATTTTTCAGTGTCAAGGGCCTGTCGAATCTGAGATGCGCTTTGAAGGGCGATTTCGCGTTCTGAGGAGTCGCCTCCGGCTAATAGTGCGATATTTAATCTTTTCATTGGATTGCCATATTAAATTCCGATGCAAAGATAGGAAAAAAGCCGCCCGATGGAGAGCTATTTATGGAATTTTGGCAAGTATCGACAGGAATGTCCCCATCATGGATTATAAATATCCTTATAGCGGAACTCGAAAATCTCGCTGATCATGGAGATATACTCTTGCGCTTCGACATGGCCGGGCATCAGTTCGCGGACCTTGATGAAATCATTCAAGGCTTTGTCAAAGACTCCGCTACGATGATAGAGTTTTCCCCGCTCCATGTACAACAGATAGTTTCGCGGATCGTCATCGATGGCTTCGGAGAGCATGTCTATTTCATTCTGTATTCTGGTTTTCAGATCCATAATCCCATTTTCTTTATGTATTGCTTTACGCCTGGAGCGACCATCCCGTCCACATTCTCACCCTCTTTTAGCAATCTCCGGATATCGGTGGACGAGTAGTTCCACACAGGAGCATCTTTCAGGAAAGTCACTCGCGACGCATATTTCCCCAACGTATATCCCGGACGCGGATAGACCATCACCCGATACCGTTCCAATAATGTGTCATGCTTTTTCCATTGCTCGAACTCCTCCATGATATCGCTCCCCACCAGTAACGAGAATCGACGCTCCGGATATCTGCGTTCCAACTCGCGAAGGGTATCGATCGTATAGGATGGTTTCGGAAGTTCAAATTCTATACCGGAAACGGCCATTTGCTCCGGTTTCATACCCATCTCCTCGACTGCGATTTCTGTCATACGCAACCGATCTCTCTCCGGAGCCAGCATACCGGCCGGCTTCAAAGGATTCTGCGGAGAGACGACAAACCAAAGCTGAGGACAATCTGTTTTTTCCACTACATAACGAGCAACTGCCGTATGTCCATTGTGGATCGGATTAAAAGAACCGAAGAAAAGCGCCGTATCGATCATGAGCGAGACAAAAATGTGCGAATCTCATCCTCGACTTCGCGAACAGCTACCGCCAGACAGTCATTCACAACGATCCGGTCGAATTGGTTGGCATCGGCAATTTCCTGCTGAGCCTTTCCTACGCGTTTTTCGATCGTCTCCGGAGAATCGGTGCCGCGGCCGATCAAACGATTGCGCAGCTCTTCTACGGAGGGAGGCATGATGAAAATCGAAAGAGCCTTGTCGCCGAACAGCCTTTTGAGGTTGATTCCTCCCTTGACGTCCACATCGAAAATAATCGTATGCCCTTTGGACCAAATACGTTCCAGTTCCGAGCGGAGTGTCCCATAACAGGTTCCTGTATATACCTCTTCCCACTCCACGAATTTATCTTCATCGATGGCCTGTCGGAACTCCTCCTGGCTCAGGAAATAGTAGTCTACGCCATCTTGTTCCGTACCGCGCGGGGCCCGACAGGTCGCCGAGATGGAGAATTCGAGTTGCGGAAACGTTTTGACAATCTCCTTGATGATGGTCGTTTTGCCCGATCCCGAGGGAGCCGACAGAATAATTAACTTGCCTGATGCATTACATTTCATAATGTACTACAATATGTTAAGTACCTGTTCTTTGATCTTCTCCAATTCGTCTTTCATAGCTACCACAAGGCGCTGAATCGTGGCCTCATTGGCTTTCGAACCAAGCGTATTGATCTCACGTCCCATTTCCTGGGCGATGAAGCCGAGTTTCCGGCCCACACCCTCTTCCGATCCGGCCACTTCACGGAAATATTTGCAGTGATTCGTAAGACGTACTTTTTCCTCTGTAATGTCGAGTTTCTCGATGTAAAAAATCATCTCTTGCTCCAGGCGGTTACTGTCCAACGGAATGCCTACCGCCTCGATACTCTCCCGAATACGATTTTTGATCGTCTCTGTCCGGGCTTTCTCATACGGTTCCACCTCGTTCTTGTAAGATTCGATTTTATCAACGCGACGCAGCAGGTCGGCAATCAATGCCTGGCCCTCCTGTTCACGAAAAGCATCGATTTGGCCAAGGGCCCCCTGTACAGTCTCCATCAAAGAGCTCTTCTCCTCTTCCGGCACGGTATCCGCTTCATTGTTCACCACATCCGGCAGACGGAGAATAGCTGGGATGATCTGCGCATCGATTGTCTCCTTTTTCCAATCCATGCCGTTCATCTTGCCGATTTCGCACAACTGACGGTAATAATCGGCAAATAGTTCCTGATTAATACGCACACCGCTCGCCCCGGCCGTGTCGTCGAAACTGATAAATA
>CASDWR010000277.1 GCA_949284665.1 uncultured Rikenellaceae bacterium
CATAGCCCCTATAGTAGATAGCGGCGATTCTCTCCTTATAATGAAAAAATGGGTTTGCTGAATTGGATATGGTGCGGACTGTTTTGTCGATTCGGGTTGGATGAGTGTCCGTGATTTTGTATGAGTCGGACAGGGGGGCCGGGGTATCATGAAAATTTGTTTTAAATCGATTACAGATGATTTTATTGGAAATATTTGACTGTCAGCTTTCCCATTTTGGAAATAGTTTAAGTGCCTTTATTGGGATTTTCCGTATCGTAAGAGATACACGATTCCGTGGGAAAGCGGACATTCTATAATATTTTCTATTTTTGTATGAGGATAAAAACAGGTGATTAGGATTTTTTCTGATCGGAGCAATCTTTAAAGAACTTTTAATATGATTTTATGAAGAAAATTTGTCTTATTTTGGTGATTCCCCTATGCTTTTTGAGATGTTCTTCCCAACAAAAGGGTTATACTATTGAAGGATCGGATGCGTCTTTGGTAGACGGGCAATACGTTTATCTCGTGGATGGTGTGGACTGGAGCGTCCTCGATTCGACTCTTGTTGAGAATTCATCGATCCGGATCGAAGGGACAAACCGGGGTTCGGAAGTGGCATACCTGTACATGGGCGAATCGTCGGATCCGGATCAGCTCATGCAAGTCAGTTGGCAAATGTTCTTGGAACCGGGCAGAATACAATTATTCATCGATCCAGGCGATGAAATGTTCCGTGCAAAGGGAACGCCCATGAATGATACCTATTTGAAAATCAGAGGAGAAAAAGAATTGACGGATGTGATAAGAAAAAATCATAACGCGTTGGGCTGTGTGTTGTTGGGCGATATTCTGTCCATATCCTCGAAACCTGAGATTGAAAGTCTGATGGCTGAATTCCCTGAAGATATGAAACGCCATCCGTTGTATCTGCAAGTGGTGGAGTTGATCGAACCGATTAAGGCGGATTTGGGAATGCCCTATTATGATATAATCGGTATGGATATTGACGGGAATGCGGTATCGCTTGGAAGTATCGTCGAAAGGGAGGGGGTAAAATACATATTGTTGGATTTCTGGGCATCTTGGTGCGGACCTTGCAGGGAGGAGATTCCCAATTTGGTGGAGTTATATGCACGATATAAAAACAATGGTTTCGAAATATACGGGATGTCGTTCGACTCTAAGGCCAAACGGTGGAGGGAGACCCTGGGTAAAGAAAACATGGCATGGACCAATGTGATTGCCGCCTTTGAAAAAGGGCCTCGATTCAGCCCTGTTTGGCAGGCATATGGGGTGGATGGTATTCCATGGAACTATCTGATCGATGCCTCCGATGGAATGATTGTCGCGAAGAATTTGCATGGCGATGAGTTGAAGGCAAAACTCGGCGAACTTTTTTAGATTAGAATAGTAGGATCATGGGGTAAATCGGGTTGAATGGGGTGTCTCCTCCCCCCCCCATGTCGAGTCCCGAAAACAAATAAGGTTTCCATGTCGCCGAATTCGGCATAACCTGGAAACCTTATTTTGTTTTATACGATCTATGCTCTATTTCTTGCGATAGATTTTGGTATATCCATAGATGGCTTCATCTCCCAATTCCTCTTCGATACGGAGCAACTGGTTGTATTTGGCCATGCGGTCGCTGCGTGACATCGAACCGGTTTTGATCTGCCCCGAATTCGTGGCAACAGCGATATCGGCAATCGTCGCATCCTCTGTTTCTCCCGAACGGTGAGACGTAACACTCGTATATCCGGCTCTGTGAGCCATCTCGATTGCATCGAGCGTCTCGGTCAGCGAACCGATCTGGTTTACCTTGATCAGAATCGAGTTCGCGCATCCCATTTCGATACCCTTCTTAAGGAATTCGACATTGGTTACAAAAAGGTCGTCGCCTACCAACTGACATTTATCACCGATCTTTTGTGTCAACAACTGCCATCCTTCCCAGTCGTTTTCGCTCATACCGTCTTCGATTGAGTCGATGGGGTATTTGGCTACGAGTTGTTCGAGGTATGCGGCCTGCTCTGCAGAGGTACGTTTAGCACCCTTTTCCCCTTCGAACTTGGTGTAGTCATAGATACCATCTGCATAGAACTCGCTCGACGCGCAATCCATGCCGATCATTACGTCTTTGCCCGGTTCGTATCCAGCCTTGCGGATTGCTTCGATGATGCTTTCAATGGCATCCTCGGTCCCGTTGAGTGCAGGGGCAAATCCGCCTTCGTCGCCTACCGCGGTGCTCAATCCACGAGCATGGAGAACCTTCTTCAGGTTGTGGAATACCTCGGCTCCCATCCGCAGACCTTCGCGGAAAGAGGGAGCGCCTACCGGACGGATCATGAACTCCTGGAATGCGATCGGAGCATCCGAGTGAGAACCGCCGTTGATGATGTTCATCATCGGGACAGGGAGTGTTTTGGCATTGGTGCCGCCGATATAACGGTAGAGTGGCATGCCCAGCAGGTCAGCAGCAGCGCGGGCTACGGCCAAAGATACGCCCAGGATGGCATTGGCCCCAAGATTGCTTTTTGTTTTGGTGCCGTCCAATGCGATCATCGTTCTGTCGATGCCTACCTGGTCGGTTACTTCCATGCCGATTACTTCAGGTGCAATAATGTCGTTTACGTTCTGAACCGCTTTCAGGACGCCTTTGCCCAGGTAACGGTTTTTGTCTCCATCGCGAAGTTCGAGTGCTTCGTTTTCACCCGTCGATGCACCACTCGGAACAGCTGCACGTCCGAATGCGCCGCTTGCGGTAGTTACTTCCACTTCGAGGGTGGGATTGCCTCTTGAATCGAGAATCTCTCTCGCATGTACGCTTACGATCTGTGACATTTTAAATTTGATTTACTGGTTGTTATTTGTAAAATATACGATTTCGTCCACCTTTGCGATCCCTTGTTGCAGGGATAGGGAAAACGGTACGGCAAAAGTACTATTTTGTTCCCATTTTAACAAGAAACGGTTCACCAATTCAGCTGTTTTGCTTTTTTCGCTCTCCGCTTACACACAGTACATCGGATTACCGATCTTGTATGATCCGACGGAAAATCGATGCGCAATCGGACGAATCGGATGAATTTTCTAATCGGAATGGCATTAAATATGCAATCGTCTTTTTTAAAAAGAAGATGAAAAGAGTTGTTTTATGTGCTGTTGCACTGTTTGTTGTCTTTACAGTTATGGCAGAATCTCCGAAAGAAGTCGATAACTCCACGGTCGATCGGTTCGATTTGGAACGTTACATGGGGCAGTGGTATGAGATTGCACGCTTCGATCATTTTTTCGAACGGGACATGATTAAGGTACAGGCGAAGTATACCCTTTTGCCCGACGGTACGGTACGTGTCGAAAACAGCGGCTATAAAGGGGACAAATACAGGATGACACGCGGACGAGCGAAAGTCGCGCGGGATGGCGAACCCGGTTTGTTACGTGTCAAGTTCGTGCTTTTCTATTCCGATTACCGGGTTCTTGCCCTCGATCAGGAGAATTATTCCTATGCCTTGGTCGGTTCTTCTTCACCGAAATATCTTTGGATCCTTTCACGTACACCGAAATTGCCGGTACGAGTGGTCAATGGATTGATCGAGGAGGCCGCACGACGGGGGTATGACACCGATCAACTGATTTTTGTAGATCAACGGTGAGGGTTCTTCGGCCGATCGCCAATCAACCCATGGCTTCTGAAACTGAAATACCCGTTCTCAGAAAGAATGATATGATCAATTACGGTGATGTCGAAGAGTATTGCGGCATCCGAGATCCGTTGTGTCAGGGCGATATCTTCATCGCTGGCTTCGGCGATGCCCGAGGGGTGGTTATGTACGAGAATAAGGGAGGTAGCCAACAGTTCGATGGCTCGTTTGACAATCAATTTGTGGTCCACGACAAGTGACGATACCCCACCCTGACTTACCCGGCGTTTCTCAATTACACCGTTTGCCGATGAGAGATATGCCACCCACATCTCCTCATGTCGCAGTTGTGCAAAAGTCGGGGCAAAGAGAGCAATAACATCTTCGCTGTTTCGGATGACGGTCGGCATTTGTGCCTCCTGCTGGCGGATGCGCCGTCCCAACTCGAACGAAGTTGCAAGCAGCGAAGCCCGTTTCATGCCGATACCTTCAGTTGTCCGGAGTTCCGAGACCGGAATCCTTGACAGACGGGTCAGAGAACCGCCATACCGTTCCAATAGTCGTTCGACGATCTCGGATGTGGGGCGCACGGATGTACCGTCCTGGAGCAGAATATTTAAAAGCTCGACATCGCTGAGTGCTTCCACACCCCGCGATGCCAGTTTTTCCCGTATTTCCCGGTCGGAAAGGTTATTCATTTTGCCGATTTTGTTCGATTGTGTCGATTTTTTCCATGAAGTAGTCAGAGATGTCGTCGTTAATCACTTGCAGAACCGAGTGTGCTGCCGTTTGTTCGGCCTCTTTCTTCGAACTGCCCTCTCCGTGTCCCATTTCGATACCATCGATAATGATCGTGGCGTTGAATCTCGGCATGGCCGAATTCGAATCGGGAGCATGAGACGTACGGAACTGAATGTTCCTTTTACTCTTTTGACACCATTCGATCAGCCGGCTTTTGAAATCGTTCTCCGTATGCGACATGTCGCCCAAATCGATGTGCTGCTTCAGTATGTCGTTGATAATAAAACGGTTTGCAAAGTCGTATCCTTTGTCAAGATAGATTGCACCGATAATCGCTTCCAAGGCATTCCCATAGAGATGTTTTTGAAACTGATTGCCCGGGGCATTTGCAACTACATAATGGTCCAACCCGATCAGACGTGCCAATAAGTCGAGAGACTGACGACTGACGATCTTTGAGCGCATTTGTGTCAGGAAACCTTCCGATTCGTCCGGAAATTCGATATACAAGAAATCGGATACGACGGATTCGAGAATCGCATCTCCCAGGAATTCGAGTCTTTCGTTGTTGATGGCTTTCCCTTCGTGATGCAGTGAAGCCGATCGGTGAATCAATGCCAGTTTGTACAGTTCGATGTTGTCGGGAGTAAAGCCGAACAATGTGTATACGGCACGGTAATAGGCTTTGTCCTGCCCGAAATTTCGATGTGCGATTCTTCGAATGGGTTCGAACACGTTTGTTGAGGTCTATATTTTTTTTCAACAGGATCGTCGAGTTATGTCCACCGAAACCGAACGTATTGCTCATTGCACAGTTGACCTCGCGTTTTTGGGCCTTGTTGAGCGTGAGGTTCAGCCGCTCGTCGATTTTCGGGTCGCGATTGAAGTTGTTGATGGTGGGTGGAATGACTCCCTCGGTGATAGCCATGATGCAAGCCAGGGCTTCGATGGCGCCGGCGGCACCCAGCAGGTGACCGGTCATCGACTTTGTGGAACTGATATTCATTTTAAATGCGTGTTCGCCGAATGCATCCATGATACCCAGCAGTTCGGGGATATCGCCGGCCGGTGTGGAAGTACCGTGCGTGTTGATATAATCGACATCTTCAGGTTTCAGTTTTGCTTCATTGAGCGCATCCTGAATTGCCTTTTTAGCACCGATGCCTTCGGGGTGGGGAGCGGTAAAGTGGTATGCATCCGCACTGATCCCGCAACCGCCTACTTCCGCATAGATTTTTGCTCCACGGGCTTTGGCATGTTCGTATTCTTCGAGAATCAAGGCTCCTGCGCCTTCTCCGATGACGAAGCCGTCGCGATCCATGTCATAGGGTCTTGATGCGGTTTTTGGGTCGTCGTTACGTGTCGAAAGTGCCTGCATGGAGTTGAATCCGCCTACGCCCGGTTCCGTAACAGTCGCTTCCGATCCTCCCGTAATCATGATGTCGGCGCGACCCAATCGAATCTGGTCGACGGAGCTTACAATGGCATGGTTGGACGAAGCACAAGCGGAAGTCGTGCAATAGTTGGGGCCCATGAAGCCGTATTTCATGGAGATGTAGCCCGCGGCGATGTCTGCGATCATCTTCGGAATGAAAAACGGACTGTAGCGGGGTACAAAATTCCCTTCCACAAAGCCCTTGATTTCCTGATAGAGGGAACTGAGTCCTCCGATTCCTGCAGCCCAAATAACGCCGGCGCGGGACTTGTCGACTTTTTCGATATCGAGTCCGGCATCTTCGATGGACTGTTGTGCGGAGATGAGTGCATACTGGGTAAAAAGGTCGTATTTGCGGACCTCTTTCCGGTCGAAATATTCTTCCCATTTGTAGCCCTTCACTTCGCAAGCGAATTTTGTCTTGAACAGTTCCGCATCGAAATGGGTAATATAGTCAGCTCCGCTGACACCGTTTTTCAGGTTTGCGAAGTATTCGGCTATGTTGTTCCCGAGCGGATTGATGGTTCCGATTCCTGTTACGACTACTCTTCTTCCCTCCATGGTTGTTTGTATTGATTTAGGTGTGGTTGTTTCGTGAAAAGTTCCGATCTAAAAATTAATAAGGTAAAATAGAGGTCTATTTTACCTTATTAATTTCGTCATCAAAACGAATTAAGCTTTGTGTTCCTCAATGTATTTGACGGCATCGCCGACAGTGGTGATCTTTTCGGCATCCTCATCGGGGATGGAAATTTCGAACTCTTTCTCGAATTCCATGATCAGTTCAACGGTATCCAGCGAATCTGCGCCGAGGTCATTGGCAAAACTGGAAGTGAGTTCGATGTCTTTTTCTGCCACATTCAATCTGTCTTTGATAATCTCAAATACTTTTGATGAAATTTCTGACATAACTTATTGATTTAGGTTTAACAATTATGTTGTTTATGAATTTCCGTTTTTGTTACACGAATTTCTCGGCAAAAATAACACATTTTCTCTAAAAACTGAAAATTATTGACTTTTTTTACTTTATTCTGCCCTGTATTGTTATTTAACATGTTGATTTATAGTGTTTTGTTTGATGTGAAAAAACAAGAAATTCTGTTTTCGTAAAATTATGGAAAAGAGAGGAATGATTTTTTTGCGATGTCTTGTGTTATGTTTTGGTTTTCAGTGTTTTGTCGTATATATGCTGAATCGGAAACGGGAACTGAGAGGGGAGGGTGTTTGTTTTCCCGAATAAAATCATTACCTTTATAAAGTTCATAATGTTACGATCAGTTAACGGCAGAGACCATGAGATTACTATTGATAAGCAATTCGACCAATGCAGGGGAGGCATATTTGAAATACCCGATCGGTCGTATCGGCGAATTCCTGTCCGGAACGGCCGAAGTGGTGTTCATCCCCTATGCGGCCGTCACCTTTTCCTATGATGAGTATGAAACGAAAGTACAGAATCGTTTCGATGAAATTGGCGTGAAAGTTCGTTCGGTACACCGGTTTGCCGATCCGCTCAAGGCAGTCGCGCAGGCGGAAGCAATTGTCGTTGGCGGGGGCAATACGTTTGCACTTGCTTCGCAAATGCAGGCACAGGAGCTTATGGAGGCAATCAGGAAAAAGATCGTGTCGGGGACTCCGTACGTAGGGTGGAGTGCTGGCAGCAATGTCGCTTGTCCCACGATCTGTACGACCAATGATATGCCTATCGTGCAGCCCGAATCATTCCGGGCTATCGGTGCTATCCCTTTTCAGATCAATCCCCATTATCTGGATGCCAATCCGGAAGGTCATGCGGGAGAAACACGTGAGCAACGTATTCTGGAGTACATCGAAGTCAATCGGGATGTGGATGTCGTAGGTTTGCGTGAGGGATGCATGTTGTCGGTCGAGGGGGAGAGACTTTCGCTGATCGGCCCGCGTCCGATGCGGATTTTCCATTATGGGAAACCGGTGCGCGAGATGCAGGCCGGAGAGGACCTGCAATTTTTGATGCGATGAAAAAATGACCGCTGCAAGTGCTGAAACGGGGGCTTTCGGTGAGCGCAAGGCTGTGGAGTACCTTCGAGGGGAAGGGTATTTGATCCGCGATCGCAATTGGCGCAATGGACGATATGAATTGGATATTGTTGCCGAGCGTGACGGCATCCTCCATTTCGTGGAGGTAAAATGCCGGACGGCAGACTCATTGCTTCCTCCGGAGGAAGCAATGAATGCTTCGAAGTGTCGGGCTTTGCTCAAGGCAGTCAATCTTTACATTGCGATGTATGGACTTGATATGGAGGCCCGGATCGATCTTATTGCGGTAGATCGTTTCGGAAAGGAGGATTGCGAAATCCGTTTTATTCCGGATGCGGTTCGGATCGGTTGGTAGACCGGACGATGCGGATTTGCTATATTAGTGAAAAAAGTATAATTTCGCCGCGAAAAAGGATCCGCTTCGGACGGAGTAAAGTGAGAAAAACTCTTTTCGGACAACGGATTTTGGTAAGTTACGGGAATAACGCTCATGTGGTGGTATAATATAGGTATATCCTGTTTTGCTGCAGCTGCCCGTGTAGTTGCGATATACAAGCCCAAAGTGCGACTTTGGGTGGAAGGGCGCAGGGGAATATTCGAACGGATGGCGGAAACGATCGACCCGCGGGCGCGGGTCGTATGGGTACATGCCGCA
>CASDWR010000278.1 GCA_949284665.1 uncultured Rikenellaceae bacterium
CTGTGCTCCGCCGAACGAGCGGTTGTCGAGCAATCCGCCGTAATCGCGCGCAAAGGGAACACCTTGCGCCACGCATTGGTCAATGATGAGGTTCGACACTTCGGCCAGACGATATACGTTCGCTTCACGCGCACGGTAGTCTCCTCCCTTGATCGTATCATAAAAGAGACGATATACGGAATCATTGTCGTTCTGGTAGTTTTTGGCTGCATTGATCCCTCCTTGTGCTGCGATCGAGTGGGCCCGACGCGGGGAGTCGGAAATACAGAATACCTTTACATTGTAGCCCAGTTCGCCGAGCGAAGCAGCTGCCGATGCGCCGCCAAGGCCCGTGCCGATCACGATAATATCCAGTTTACGTTTGTTTGCAGGGCTTACCACCTTGATTTCCGCCTTGTGTTTGCTCCATTTTTCAGCGAGGGGCCCCTGCGGAATCTTCGAATCGATCTTTGTCATATGGCTGATTTTTTGTTTTTCTTCAATGATTCTGTGTCTATTTAAGGAGCAGGCTCTTGATGAACATCGCTACGACTACGGCAGCAAAACCGAGTACCAAGATCGTTGCGACGATCTTCGCAATGCATTTCATGCGTTTCATCCACACCTTGCTGTTCCAACCTACGGTCTGCATCATGCTCCACACGCCGTGAGTCAGATGTAACCAAAGTCCTCCCAGCCACACCAGATAGAGGATGACGAACTCGATCTGCGAGAAAAGGTTTTGAACCAGCCATGCGCCATTCTGCGGACTTTGGCCGAGCGAGTTGACATGTTTGCCCATGATTTCTGTCAACTGCATGTTGTACCAGAAATTATAGAGGTGAAGCAGTAAGCCGACAACGACGATCAACCCGAGTACGAGCATGTTTTTCGATGCCCATTCCACACCCTCTTCGCGGGCCGTTACCGCATAACGGATTTTCCCGCGAGCCCGAAGGTTCTGGAACGTCAGGATGAAAGCGTAAATGAAATGGATCAACACTCCCGCTGCCAGTACGACGGTCCCGGCAAGAGCATACCAATGTGCCCCCAGGAACTCGCACACCGCATTGTAAGCGTCTGCCGACAGAACCAGTACGAAGTTCATCAGCATGTGGAACGTCAGAAACAGCACGAGAAATGCTCCCGTAATGCTCATAATCAGCTTTTTGCCGATTGACGAAGTGAAAATGTTTCCCATAAATTCTAAAAGGTTTGTAAATATGTTTTTCGTTTTTGTGCTCTATTGTCTTATCGCTATGCACGTTCGGGCACACAAAGGTATTCCATTGTTTTTGGAATAACAAACATTTCGATGCTTTTGTTTGTCGGATAACAAAAAATCGGCCGGAGTGATCAGACCTTATTGTCGGATTGTACGAAGATTACTCTTTCCCCGCGTTGACGAGGCGTTTCGATTCTACACGTCGGGCAATGGCGATGCTCAGTTGGTAAAGTCCCAGCAGTGGCAATAGCACCAGGATCATGCTGAATACGTCCGGTGGTGTGATGATGGCTGCGGCGATGGCGAGAATCAGGATCGCGTGCCTCCGATAGCGTTGCATGAATGCAGCCGAAAGAATACCGGCCCGGGTCAGGAAATAGACCAACAGCGGCAGTTCGAATACCACGGCACAGGCTAATGTGACATCAGCCACGGTAGACAGATAGGAGTTTACGTCGATCATGTTGGTCACCCGTTCACTGATATTGTATTGTGCCAAAAACCGGATCGAAAAGGGGGAGATAATCAGATATCCGAATGCGATTCCTGTAAAAAACGAACACGACGTCCATGTTACGAACATGCGGCAACTTTGCAATTCGGACGGAGTGAGAGCCGGCTTGACAAAGCGCCACAACTCCCAAAGGATGTATGGGGTGGAGAGTACGAGGGCCGTCATCATCGAGATTTTCAAATGGAGGTTGAATTGACCGGCCAGTGTCGTGTTGACGATTTCCGGTGGACACCGGTTCGTTTCTCCGGAGTTTACAACCGACGAGAGCCATACAAGCAGCCGGTTGGTGGGAAACCCTTCGTTCAACGGTCCGAAAAGAATATCGTTGATGATGAGTTTTTTGCTGATAAATGCCAAGATCATCAGCACGACAAAAACTCCTGCACTCCGGAGCAGATGGGGCCGCAGTGCATCGAGATGCTCGAAAAATGTCATCTCACCCGAAGAGTTGACGGATCGTTGGTCCGACAGGTTGTTCCGGGGCATGGGGATCGTTCTTCTTGCTGGTCGTTATTCGGCGTTTTTCGCAGGACCTTTCGACTTTGTTCTTTTCGTCCCGGAACCTTTTTTCGCCCCTTTGTCCTTCTCTCCGGCCTGTGTATCGGGCTGTTTGTCGGTTGTGGGGGCAGCGTGGTCCGGTTCGGATTGTGCGGTTTCCTTCTCCGCATCGTAATCCTTGTTGACGGCGTCCTTGAATTCGCGCATGCCGCGGCCGATACCGCGCATCATCTCCGGAATTTTCTTGCCGCCAAAGAGTATGACGATCAGTGCAATGATAAGAATGATCTCGGTCGCGCCGATCTTGCCTAAAAACATGGGTAACATTGGCATTTGAGAGTCTTTTTGATGTGTTACGTTTGTCCCTGTACGCCTCCTTTCGGGCGTTTGCGTTTCCAAAGATACGAAATATTTCGATAACGCCTCTTCTCGGTCCCCTTTTCTCCGGAAAAGCGAGTTGCGTCTTGTCCGGATTCCGCGTGTTGGAAGGGAAAAATTCTGCCGATCGGAGCGGTACCATATTGTGATTGCAGTGTGGGAAACTGTTGCCGCCGCGTGTTCGGATACCGGTGTCTTCGGTGCAATCCGAAAACCATGCCGCGTGTCGTAACCCGATAGGGATGAAGGTGCGGAATTCCGAATCATTGTTTATATTTGCACAAACTGAAAAAGGAACTGGAACAAGTACCGGAGGAAATGGAACTTCTATTGTCGATCGCTGCGGTGATATGCGTATTGGTCGGGGTCGCGGGATGCGTTGTGCCTATGTTGCCCGGTCCTCCGATTGCGTTTTTGGGAATGTTGCTGGCGCAATGGAGTGGCCGTGCCGATTTCTCAACTCGATTCTTTCTGATTTGGGGAGCCGTTACGATTGCCGTAACGGTGATCGATTATTTCCTGCCGATATGGATGACCAAACGGTTCGGAGGCTCAAAACAGGCGACACGCGGGGCAACGGTCGGAATTGTGGTCGGTATGTTTTTTATGCCGGCGGGAATCATCCTCGGCCCTTTTTTCGGTGCACTGATCGGTGAGTTGTTACGCAATCGGGAAGACAGTGTAAAAGCGTTCAAGGTGGCATTCGGATCGTTCGCCGCTTTTATCTTCGGTACGGGGATGAAGTTGGTCGCGTCGGTCCTGATGGCCTGGTATACGGTGAAAGGCATTTTCTGTTGACCCCAAAACAAGGATCGAATATCCCCCGAAGCGTCGCAGGCCCTTTCGGGGAGGAGTTGCGTCGGACGACGTCTGCTCTTCACCCTCGATCCGAATTGTCCGTTGCGTATCGAATTGCAGGAATCTTTTCATACTTTTGTATTATGTTCTTCGTTTATGGGAAACGAGGAGGACCGTTGTCGTGTATTGGGTGTCGGAGTGTTTTCCGAATCGGTCGGGGCAGCGGGTATCGCACGATCGAGCGCTTGTCGGACATCATAGACCCGTGACGGGGATAAATGGAAGAGTGGAAATATCTGTAAACGACATACCGGAAATATCATGAAAAGGACAATTTCGATTTTTGGTGCGTTGCTGCTGGCCGTCGTGATTACTTCGTGCCAGAAGGGACGCCGATACGAGCAGGTCGACGGGGACCCGCTCCATGCACGTATCTATACGCTGGATAACGGATTGAAGGTATACATGTCCGTCAACAGGGAGGTGCCACGTGTACAGGCCCGGATTGCGGTTCGGGTAGGGGGGAAGAACGATCCTGCCGAAACCACCGGGCTGGCCCACTATTTCGAACATTTGATGTTTAAGGGGACGCAACAGGTCGGCACATCCGATTATGCCGCCGAAAAACCCATGCTCGACCGGATCGAAGAGTTGTTTGAAACGTATCGCAAAACGGACGACGAACAGGAACGTGCGGCCATCTATCGTGTGATCGACAGTGTCAGTTACGAAGCTTCCCGGATTGCTATCCCCAACGAGTACGACAAACTGATGGCAGCGATCGGTGCGGATGGGTCCAATGCCTACACAGGTTACGATGAGACGGTCTATCTGGAGGATATTCCTTCCAATGAGGTGGAAAATTGGCTCAAGATACAGGCAGACCGTTTCCAGAACATGGTGATCCGCGGTTTCCACACCGAACTGGAAACCATTTATGAAGAGAAAAACATGTCCCTTACCCGTGACGATCGCAAAGTGTATGAAAAGATTCTTGCGGCTCTTTTCCCGCATCACCCCTACGGAACCCAAACCGTGTTGGGTACTCAGGACCATCTGAAGAATCCTTCGATCGCCAATGTGAAGCGGTACAAGGAGACTTATTATGTCCCCAACAACATGGCAATTTGCCTTGCGGGTGATTTCGATCCGGAGGAAACCATTGCCATGATCGACCGTTATTTCGGTCCCATGCAACCGAACGAGGCATTGCCCCGATACGAGATTGTCCCTGAAGAGCCGATCGTGACACCCGTGGTTGAGTGCGTTTACGGACCCAATGCAGAGAATGTCACTTTGGCTTGGCGGCTCGGGGGAATTGCGAGTCGCGATAATCTGTTGTCGATGCTGGCAGCCGGAATCCTCAGCAACGGCCAGGCCGGGTTGTTCGATCTTGATCTTAACCAGAGTCAGAAGGTGCTCGGTGCCTATGGTTATCCGATTATGATGACCGATTACGGGGCATTTGTTGTACAGGGATTCCCGAAAGAGGGACAAACGCTCGATCAGGTGAAGGAGTTGATGCTCGCTGAAGTTTCCAAATTGCGGAACGGAGCGTTCGATGAACGGTTGTTACGGGCGACGGTAAACAATTTCAAGGCAACGCTTATGAAACAGCTCGATTCGAATGAAGGAAGGGTCGATGCATTTGTCTCTTCGTTTATCGGCGGGACTGACTGGAAAGATGAGGTGCGCATGTTGGAGGCTTTGGAAAAGGTCACGGCGGAAAAGGTTGCCGCATTTGTCAGGGAAAGGCTCGGAGAAGAGAATTTTGCCGTCGTTTACAAATATCGCGGCGACGATCCTGGTGTACAAAAGATCGGAAAACCTGCCATCACCCCGATTCTCACCAA
>CASDWR010000279.1 GCA_949284665.1 uncultured Rikenellaceae bacterium
TATTCGGATCGGACGACATGCTCAAACCTGCTCCTACAGATGTAATTCCCCGTCATTCGACCACTCCGGAGATAGCCTATCGGATGGTGAAGGACGAGACGTATCCCCAGACCCAACCGCGCTTGAATCTGGCGACATTCGTTACGACGTACATGGATCGTTATGCGACCAAACTGATGAACGATGCCATCAACGTGAACTATATCGACGAGACGGAATATCCTCGGGTAGCGGTTATGTGCGGACGTTGTATCAACATTCTGGCCAATCTGTGGAACACGCCGGAAAAAAACAAGTGGAAAGCCGGTGCGGTAGCTATCGGTTCCTCGGAAGCATGTATGTTGGGAGGTGTGGCGGCCTGGTTGCGTTGGCGGGACAAGCGCAAAGCACAGGGCAAACCTTTCGACAAGCCGAATTTTGTGATATCATCGGCTTTCCAGGTGGTATGGGAGAAATTTGCCCAACTATGGCAGATTGAGATGCGTACGGTACCGGTGTCGTTTGACAAACCGACGCTCGATCCGCAGGATGCGATCGGCATGTGCGATGAGAACACCATTTGCGTCGTACCGATTGAGGGCGTTACTTGGACGGGTCTGAACGACGATGTGGAGGCGCTCGACAAGGCGCTCGACGAGTATAACCGCAAAACGGGGTACGATATTCCGATTCATGTTGATGCGGCTACCGGCGGGTACATTCTACCTTTCCTTAATCCTGAAAAGCGATGGGATTTCCGATTGAAGTGGGTACTTTCGATCAGTGTTTCCGGACACAAGTTCGGGTTGGTTTATCCGGGACTGGGATGGGTAATTTGGCGTGACAAGAAGTATTTGCCTGATTCGATGTCTTTCAGTGTGAACTACCTCGGGGCCGACATTACACAGGTGGGTTTGAATTTCTCACGTCCGGCAGCCCAGATACTGGGGCAGTATTACCAATTCATTCGTCTCGGGTTCGAGGGGTATCGAGACATACAACACAACTCGATGGAGGTCACCAAGTATATCCATGGCGAGATCGGCAAGATGCCCGAGTTTGAGAATTACAGCAAAGAGGTCGTGAATCCGCTTTTCATTTGGTACATGAAGCCCGAATACCAGAAGGGGGCCAAATGGACTCTTTACGATTTGCAGGCCACCTTGCAGCAAAGCGGTTGGATGGTTCCGGCCTATACGTTGCCCGACAATCTGGAGAATGTGGTGGTTATGCGGATCGTATGCCGGCAGGGGATGAGTCGGGATATGGCCGACATGTTGCTTGGGGATATTCGCAATGCGATCGCCGAATTTGAGAAA
The DNA here is from genome assembly GCA_949284665.1 of uncultured Rikenellaceae bacterium. GTDB lineage: Bacteria > Bacteroidota > Bacteroidia > Bacteroidales > Rikenellaceae > Tidjanibacter. Next base: position 1,299 of record CASDWR010000279.1, read on the forward strand.
CTCCAGTATCCTACACAGACCCGTATAGCGTTGGATCGCAATGAACCTGTTGTCGGGAAGGTGTTTACGCATACTCATATTCGCAGGAAGCAGGCCAGGTAGTTGTTTCCGGTCATAATTGCTTATCGGCGGCGACCTCATGCGAGGTCGCCGCTTTGCCTTTTCCCGAGGTGGGGGAGCAGGGTCCCGGTTGAGGAGCCGGGGAGGGAGGAGGGGTGTCCGAGGACCGGAGTTTGCGGAAGGTGAACTGTCAGTAGGGAATAGCCCGACGGCCGGCAGGGGAATGGCCGGGACCATAGTGGCTGGGGTATTTCGGCGACGGATCTTTTTTTATGGGTGGAGGGCGTTTTTTCAAGATGCCGGGACACAATTTTGTCTGGAAGTGGTTACATTTGCAATGAGGTGGTTGAGTATGCCTCATTGATGGTCGGAATTGCATCGGATTGGCCTTTGGAATATTGCCGGAGGTTTGTCCGCAGAGGAGTGCGAAGACAGGTAGAAGGACTCGGTTTTGCCGGTTGGGCGAATTGGATGTGGCAGGTTGGGTGAATCGTGAAAAGAACATTAGTAGGGTATTATGAAAAAAATGGTTGTTTTTACAGGCGCGGGAGTGAGCGCCGACAGCGGAATTGCTACATTCAGGGATTCCGACGGGCTTTGGGCGAATTATCGGATCGAGGACGTATGTACACCGGAAGCATTGGTTCGCAACAGGAGGCAGGTGATCGAATTTTACAACATTCGGCGTAAGGAGTTGCTCTCCAAAGAGCCCAATGCAGGCCACAAGGCATTGGTGGAGTTGGAGAACTATTTCGATACGGAGATCGTAACGCAAAACATCGATGATCTGCACGAACGTGCCGGCAGCAGCCATGTGACCCATCTGCATGGGGAGTTGCGCAAGTTGCGCAGTTCGAGCGACCCGCGACTGATCTATCCGATCGAGGGGTGGGAACAGCCGCTTGATGCCCGGGCGGAAGACGGGTCGTTGTTGCGGCCGCATGTGGTATTTTTCGGGGAGTCGGTACCCATGTTCGAGCGGGCGGCCGAAATTGCGTCGAAGGCAGACATCATGGTAGTGATCGGTACCTCGTTGGCGGTTTATCCGGCGGCTGCGCTGGTGCGATATGTGCAGCCCGGGACCCCAATCTATCTGGTTGATCCGGGGAATCCCGATACGGCCGGTATTCGGAATTTGAAGGAACACCTGCGGATGAATTCGGCGGCGGGTACGCCATTGCTGGTACGCCGGCTTATTGAGGAGTACGGCAGCCGGTGACCTTGTTTTGGCAGGGTGGTCGGGCCGGTGATTTGCATGATGCCATGGGCATTGCAGGGGGGGGTGATTATTGTGTCCATGGGGTCGGACGGATCAGTGATCAGTGGAGCCAGGCGTGGGTATGGATTTTTACGGGGACGGTTTGTCCCGTTGGTGAAGGGCCCGGACCGGACAGCAGGGAATTTATGGTATAAATCTTGCACCTTTCCGAATAAAATAAGGAGAGGTGATCATGGATATTGTTTATCAGGCTTCGGCTACGGCCGAGGGTGGTCGGGAAGGCAAGGTCAGAACATCGGACGGGGTGCTCGACATACGGGTTGGAATGCCCCTCCCCGAGTTGGGAGGTACGCAAGAACCATTGACAAATCCCGAACAGCTTTTTGCGGCAGGATATGTCGTTTGTTTCGAGAGTGTGTTTATGGCTGCGGCCCGTCGTAAGAGGATGGCGGTCGAAGGGAGATAAAATGGGACGAACCGGTTCGAAATCGAAAAAATTTGTGTAACTTTGTAAAAATACGGATGCGTTATGAAAGGATCTAATATTTTGGCTTTTATCGGCGGAGCCATTGTCGGTGGAGCCATTGCATTGCTGTTTGCGCCCAAGTCGGGCGAGGAGATACGCGAAGAGATCAAGGATTTTCTCGACAAGGAGATGAAAGCGATCAAATCGTGTCGGTGCAGCGAATCGGACGAAGAGTGAAAAAATGAGTTCGGGATATGGAGAAAAGCGGTAAGGGCGAGCAGATCGTCAAAGAGTTGAAGACCTATGTCAATCTGAAAATCGATGCGTTCAAGTTGACCGCTGTCGAGCAGTTGTCGCTGTTGTTCAGCCGGGGGCTGTCGGTTGTGGTGGCGATATTGATGATTGGCATGGCCTTGTTGATGTTCACGGTGGCGGTGACTCTGTTGTTGGGAGAATGGATTGGTTCCGTGTTGTGGGCGGTAGTAATAA
>CASDWR010000280.1 GCA_949284665.1 uncultured Rikenellaceae bacterium
CAATAGTCAAACTACCGGTATCCCCCATAAAAATTTTACGATTACGTTTGTGGCCGCCAAAAACATTATAATAGAAAAAAGAAGCAAGAGCTCCGAGTGTTGCAAATGCCAAAATTGCATAAACATATTTTTGTATTACACAAAAACATATACCATAAAAAAGCAAGGCCACACAACTTAATCCCGAAGCAAGACCATCGACTCCATCAATGAGATTGATCGCATTAATAATAAACACTACTGCCAGCACCGTTAAAGGATAACTAATCCAAGGAGAGATTGTCCAAATACCTGCTATACCATTCAGACTTCCGATGTGTACTCCTCCGACAATCAGCAATATACCACTTAATATCTGACCTGCGAATTTCCCTCGATATCGGACACCTATCAAATCATCGACAATCCCAAGCAGATATAAAACCATCATCGAGCAATATCCCAACGCCAATGCACCTGTTTCGTTCATCACTGCTTCCCAAAATTGTCTATAACCCATTGCAATACTTACACCCAACAACAATGCAAACGAGAAGCAAATCACTGGTTTAAATAAAACTCCACCCAAGCGAGGAACGACCGTTGTATGTATTTTCCGCTCATCTGGCATATCGAATATTTTTTTCCGGAAAGAAATCAGTAGAATCCGAGGGATAAATATTCCTACTAAAAAGGCAGATAAGCCAAATGCCAAACAAATCACTAAAACCCAAAAAAGCATAATCTATTTTTTTCGAATCACATTTCTCCTCCCTTTTCGATAATCACCAGGAGAATCAGCAAATTCTCACTTTTGAAAAAATCATTAGAGACATGTATAAAATCCTCGCTATAGTTTTATCGCTATCACACAAATTTTTTCCATATATCTCCCTGTTGCATCAAAATAATAATTTATTTACATTCTCAATTGACGTACATTCGACGCCCAAATTAACCTCCACAGATTCATTCGATTCAAATGATCAGCAATGTTGTAAACTCAGTTGAGAAGCGTCCCACTCGGTACATGATCCGCCCCTCAATAGCTTCTTCCCCTACATACCAATAAATATGTAAGATTTCGCCTCCTGTCTGCACTCATTAAATCGATTCGCTCCTGAAAATCATGCGGACGAAACAGAATATCGTCATTTGTCTCACAGCCGTTCGATAAAACATTTGGGAATATATGTGGTTGCCACAGCCGCCACTCCTTCGATAGTTACCAGCAACCGTTTCCGATTCCGTATCCGAATCAGACGACCTTCCGCACCACTAAAAAAACCACCCGTAACGCGAACCCGATCACCCGCCTTCAGGGCTGCCTGTTCTGGATCGAGCCACTCCAGGCCCTCCTCTCCGCTCGATGCAACGAGCATAAAGATACGCATCTGATCACTGGGGATGATTAACGGACGATGTGTATCCCGATCATAATAGATAAACACCTCTCGCCGTCCGAATTCCGTCTGCAAATCAACAACCTGCTGTTCCGTACATCGCAGGAAAAGAAGGCTCGCCACTGCCGGCCACTTTCTCATCCAAACCCGACCGTTCACTTCAAACCGACGAATGGTCAACGGAAGATAGGTTTCGACATTACGCATATCGAGCACCCCTTTCATCTTCAGTTCCTTGAGCGGAAGGGTCTTGATGGCATACCAATTCTCGCCTTCCTTGCTGTCAGGCACCATTCGGAGATCATTCATACAATGACATATCTCGAACTCGCTCATATAAGCATTAAACTCATGAGACACAACGATTTGCCCTCCCAAAATATTCCGTCGGGTCAACGTCTTACCTCCTGACACGGAGGCAGTGTCGCAAATCACCTGCAAAAATGCACATTATTATTTTAATTACCAAAATTTCAGGCAACTAAAATCCCTGTCGCATCGCTGTATCCAATTAAATTTTTTTCAGGCATTTACATACATATAGAAAGCAATCTTCGAAAACCTCAGGAGCAAAACTACATATAGTTCAGACTTATATGACAACCGATCAGGACTTGCATGAAGACTATCGACTTTCACAACCAAAAAGCAATCCGAAAAACAGTGATCGACATGGAGATTATGAAGGTAAAATTTCTATCTTTGCGCCGTGAAAATTTGGATGATCTTCATATATTCTCTGGTATGGCAAGCAATCTGTCGCTTTCATGGCACAGTCAACCGCCTCTCCGACTTTGATTTATCTCGTTCAAGTTCGGTTTACGGGAAGTATCGGTTCGAACCGAGTCCCGAAATCGTATCCGATTACGGTCGACTCGCCGGATATCTCCGGTCACACCGCGTAAACCTGACCGTTTTCTTGACAAATACGATCGCTTGTTTTTTCCTTTTTTTGTGTGGGAACATGCACATCGATAATATTAGGCAATACGGGAAATATCTTTCCCATTTCACCGGAAACCACAAAAACGAACAGTTCGAATTTTACAACTCAATTATTTACACCCAATTATCATGCATCAAATCGAATTATGGGCTTTGATCCCATTTGCCGTCATGTTGCTCAGCATAGCCATCCTGCCGATGGTTGTTGAGAAATGGTGGGAGAAAAACAGCAACAAATTGCTCGTATCTTTGTCCCTCGCTGCCATAACGGCCATCTATATGGCCTCAAGTGGCGCATGGCACAACATCGAACACCAAATGCTGTTCGATTATGTCCCATTTATCATTCTGCTCTGTGCCCTTTTCGTTATCACAGGCGGTATTCACATCAGCGGCGACATTGCTGCCACACCACGTGTCAATACAACCATTCTCGCCATTGGGTTCTGCCTGGCCTCCATTATGGGCACAACGGGAGCTGCCATGCTACTCATCAGACCCCTGTTGCAAATCAACAAACAGCGTGTTCACAAGGTACATACCATCCTGTTTTTCATCGCACTGGTTGCTAACTGTGGTGGTGTGCTTACCCCCCTTGGCGATCCCCCCCTGTTCCTGCTCTACTTGCGTCAAGCTCCATTCACATGGTTCTTGGGTCTGTTGCCGGAATGGCTGTTCGTGGGGATTCTGTTGTTGACCATTTACTTTATATGGGACCGAATCGCTTATCGCCGGGAACCGGCCGAAGCAATACTGAGAGACAATACGGAGAAAGCCCCATTGAAAGTTTCCGGAAGCATCAATTTCGTTTATTTGATCGGAACAGTACTGGCAGTTGCATTCATCAATCAATCCTACATTCCAGCCATGGGTGACGAACACGCACCTCTGTATGTCAAATTCCTGCGGGAAATCGTTCTGGTCGTTCTTATCTTGTTTTCGTTGAAAACCACATCATTGCGTGTCCGTCAGAACAACCGTTTTTCTTGGGCCCCAATTACTGAAGTAGCTATTCTGTTCATCGGCATATTCGCCACAATGACGCCTGCGCTACTCTATTTAAATGCCCATACGGCAGAATTGGGACTCACTCGCCCCTGGCAATTCTTTTACAGCACGGGGACATTGAGTTCATTCCTGGACAATGCACCCACTGCATTAGCCTTCCATTCAGTGGCAAGCGGTTTGCCTGTCGACCCACAGACGGCTTATGTGGCAGGCATTCCCGAAATATTACTCAAAGCAATCTCACTGGGAGCTGTCTTCTTTGGGGCAATGACCTACATAGGTAACGGCCCGAACTTTATGGTAAAAAGCATTGCCGAGGAGAATGGAGTAACGATGCCCAGTTTCTTCGGGTATATGATTCGCTTCTCGTTGATCGTCCTGCTACCGATCTATATTCTGACACAACTCATTTTCCTCTAATCATCAGGCAAAAATGGGAGGTGCGGAAACG
>CASDWR010000281.1 GCA_949284665.1 uncultured Rikenellaceae bacterium
AGGCAATTCGAAAATATATTGCTATTTTTGCCTATGATGTTCTCTGTAACAACGACTTGAAATCAACAAACAAAGACAATAAAAACTTTTAATTAATTGACTATGAAAAGATTGGCCAGGGTAAGCATGATTCTTACCGCAATGATGGTTCTGCTCTCGAGCTGTAATGGCTATAAGAAAATGCAGAAAGAGGTCGATGTAATCGACACCAAATGCGTTCCCGAAGTTCTTACGCTCAAAGGCTCTACCGTTACCGCTGACATTACGGTAACATTCCCTCCGAAATATTTCTATGAGGAGATCGTACTGAAGATCACTCCGGTATTGGTATACGAAGGCGGTGAAATCCCCGGAACTCCGAAATTCGTGCAAGGTGAAAAGGTCAAAGATAACTATACGGTTATTTCGTGGAAAAAAGGCGGATCCTACACACAGACGGTAACGTTCCCCTACAACCCGAAGGCAAACCTTTCAACACTCGAACTGCGCATTGAAGGTAAATGCGCCGACAAGTGCAGAAAGAAAAATATCAACTTCGCACCATTTGCCGCCGTTGCCGTAGCACAGGGTATCAGCGCCGTTCAGAATGACGCCGATTATGCTTCTGCAATGCTTATCATGCCTGACAACTTCTCCCGTATCACCACCATCAGTGAAAACGCAGAGATCAAATACCTGATCAACAGTGCAAAGGTACGTAAGACAGAATTAACTCAGGAACAGATCAAACTCTTCGAGGATTTTGTAAAAGAAAACTCCAATAAATCGAAAGTCACGCTGGGTAATGTATATGCCAAAGGTTACGCTTCACCCGACGGCCCTGTTGCTTTCAACGACAAACTCTCCAAAAAACGTAGCGAAAGTGGAGAAAAGGCAATGAAAGAGTCCCTGAAAGATGTGAATGTCACCTATGATGTTTCTTCGTACGGAGAAGACTGGGAAGGATTCAAAAAACTTGTTGAGGCTTCGGATATTGAAGACAAAGACCTTATCCTCCAAGTACTTGCCATGTACAGCTCGCCCGTTGAACGCGACAAGGAGATCATGAACATGAGTTCGGTATTCGAAGTTCTCAAGAAAGAGATTCTTCCGCAGTTGCGTAGAACGCAGTTCGTGGTATCGGCAGATGTAGAAGGTCTGTCGGACGCGGAACTTATCGCAGCAGCTACCAAAGGCGATAAGAACCTCAATGTAGAAGAGATGCTTTACGCTGCAAGTCTGGTAAAAGACAACGCACAAAAAGCGAATATTTACAAACTGGCCGCCAATCAATACAACGATGTAAGGGCTTACAACAACCTCGGTGTGGTCCTTGCTCAAACGGGTGACATGACCGATGCCAAGAAAGCTCTCGAAACCGCAGCAAAATTGCAGTCGACTCCTCAAATCAGCAATAACCTTGCTGTACTTGCCATCGCAGAAGGCGATTATGCAACCGCCAAGAGATACCTCTCCGCGTTGAAAGGCGATCAGGTTAAACAGACCAAAGGTTTGCTCGCACTGGCTGAAGGCGACTACACCGCTGCTGCCAAAGAGTTGGACGGTTACAATCTTGCCGTAGCTGAAACTTTGAATGGAAATTATGCGAAGGCAAAAGCCGCCATCAGTAAATGCAACGATGCGGATTGCGAATACCTTAAAGGCGTTATCGCAATGAGAGAAGGCGATACCAAAGCTGCTATTGCCTATCTTAAGAGCGCTATCGCCAAGAATCCGGCATTGAAAGAGAAAGCTCAAAAAGATATCGAGTTTGCCAAGTTGTTCGGAACCTCTGAATTTTTGGCTCTCTAATTTCAGAAATGGAAGATGAAAAAGGGCGCTGTACAAACAGCGCCCTTTTTCATCTTATCCATCATCAAAACTCCAACAAAAGAATTAATGCGGAAGTTTCTGTTTCATATTGAAATTTTTCGTATCTTGCCGTAAAATCAATCTATTGTTCTGTCATGGAATACTCAATATTACTCAAGCAATACGCTCCGGCCATGAGCGAAAAGGAAGTGGATGCTTTTGTAGGGAAAGCCCGCAACTCCGCATTGAAGAACCAAAACACTGATGTATATAAACTTTGCTACAGTGCAATCGATCTGACGACTTTAACCGAAACGGATTCCGTGGCATCAGTCAGCACATTTGTAAAAAAGGCGGTGGAATTCGGCAAAGAATACCCATCGATCCCCAATGTGGCCACAATCTGTGTTTTCCCGTCATTCGTTGATACGGTCGGTCTGGGAGTGGAGGGTACCGATATCGGTATTACCAGTGTTGCCGGCGGTTTCCCCGCATCGCAAACATTTTTAGAAGTAAAAATGCTGGAAGTCGCCATGGCCGTGGAAAACGGAGCCGATGAAATCGATATCGTCATCAACGTGGGAGAAATGATCCAAGGCGAATACGACCAGATGGCCAATGAAGTGGAGATGTTACGTAAAGAGGCCGGAGAGGGAACCGTGTTCAAAGTGATCATCGAGTCAGGAGCACTCAAAACGCCGGAACTGATCCGACGTGCGTCTCTGCTCTCCATGTTGGCCGGAGCCGATTTCGTTAAAACCTCTACAGGAAAGATCCCGGTTGCTGCCACTCCGGAAGCTGCAGTCGTAATGTGCATGGCAATACGTGACTACTACTCACAAACCGGACGCAAAGTCGGATTCAAGGCTGCCGGCGGGGTCCGTACGGCAGAAGAAGCCGTCCTGTTCTACACGATTGTGGAAATGATTTTGGGGAAAGAGTGGCTTACGCCGAGTCTGTTCCGAATCGGAGCAAGTTCTTTGGCGAATAATCTGATCAGTGCCATCGAAGGTAAAAGCATTAAATATTTCTGATACGGAGAGGGGCGAGGACTCCTCCTCGACGGAGAGGAAGGGAACAAAAAACCATCTCTTCCCTCTCAGGAAATCGACCTTGTCTATCACACGATTTTACTCTCATACAAAGCCGCCCGAGAACTCGGGCGGCTTTACTATACACACCGAAAGTACAGAATAAGTCGAAAAATAACGCAAGAAACGGACAAATCTTTCAATCGTATCAAAAACGGGACGTGAATATTTCCGATTTCCAAAAACGTTATTCAAAAATAGACACGAACATTCACACGATCAAAAATCCTTTCAACAACGCACCCTTTGTGCCGATGCATGCGAAAACGGATATAAAGAGAGATAAGCAAAAACTCAAAAGGGAAGACAATTCGAGTTATCGTTGGGATTTTGCGAATATCACATCAAGAATGGTGCGAGTTGCTCCCGTATTGTCGGCTACATATTTTGCAGCAGCAGCACTCTTTTCCAAACGCAATGATTCGTTTCCGACGAGTTCACCAAGCCATTGTTCGAGTTCCTGCCCTGAAGTCACACTTGCAGCAGCACCCTGTGCGATCAACTCAACAGCTTCCCTGAATCTCATGTAGTTAGGGCCAAAAGCGATCGGCATACCAAATGTAGCAGCCTCAAGGGTATTATGAA